>DVJG01000141.1 GCA_018710805.1 Candidatus Faecousia faecipullorum | reverse complement strand
CAGCTACCTGAAAAGCCATCTGGAGGACTACAATCTGGAAGCCAGCAACAAGATCATCAACAAGTCGGGCAAGCAGGTCAACGGCTTCTGGGGCATTCAGGCGCTGACCGCTCCAATTATTCTCTGATGTGAAAAACATCCATCCCGATCCATCCCAAGCATCCCGGGGATAGATGGGATGGATCGGGATAGAGGATTCGGGATTCAACAGAAAAATGAAGGAGAAAGAAAATGAAAAAGTACACAGGACAGGAGTGGGCGTTCTTCCGCAACCGGGCGGGGCGCGTCCAGTTCAATTCCGTATGCCGCAGCTGCCGAAACCGCTGCAAGCAGAGCTTCCGGGCAGAGCTAGTTTCTTGCCGGCGATATGAAAGCAGAAAACAGCCGCGGAAAACACAGGAAAACGGAACGGATTTCCCAAGGCTTGTGGAAACGGGAAAATGATACACGAAACCGTAGGAGATTTTCACCCAATCGCGCTGGTGAGAAGGGTGAATCAGCTACACGGTTTCGTGTTTTTCTATGCCGTTTCAAAGAATCCTTTCCGAAACAGAAAAAGCAAACAAGGCATCATTGATGCAGACATCATGGGAGCCATTTCCATTGGCTCCAAATCCGAATTTACAATGAAAGAGGTATTTCTATGAATGTGAAAAATGAAATTAAAAGCATCATCGTCCGTTCCGGCATGACCATGCAGCAGGTGGTTGACCTGCTGTCTGACGAGTACGGATGGAGCGACAGTATTTCCAACTTCTCCAACAAACTGAGCCGTGGTTCCCTGCGTTACCGGGAGGCTATTCAGCTTGCAGATGTGATGGGGTATGACCTCATCTGGCAGAAACGGAGGGATTCCTGATGGAGAAACCTCAGTATGCAATTCTGCGTTTCGCCAAGTATAAGGGGCCAGAGATTGGCAGAATCGAAGCCCACGATGAGCGTACCAAGGAGAAGTACGCCAGCAACCCGGATGTGGACACCAGCCGCAGCAGGCTGAATTTCCATCTGGTGAAGTCCCACCGCTCCTACCGGGCGGAGGCGGAAAAACAGATTTCTGAGGCTGGGTGCAAAGCCAGAAAGGATAGTGTCCGGGTGGTGGAAACCTTGATTACCGCCAGTCCGGAGTTCTTCCAGGACAAAAAGCCTCGGGAGGTCAAAGAGTTCTTTGAATATGCCCTTGCCTTCATCCAGGAAAAACAATCTCCCGAAACAATCATATCCGCCGTGGTGCATGTGGACGAGAAAACACCCCATATGCACCTTTGCTTTGTCCCGCTGACCCCAGATGGGCGACTTTCTGCCAAGGATATCATCGGCAATAAAAAGAAGCTGACCCAATGGCAGGATGAGTTCTGGAAGCACATGGTCAAGAAGTATCCGGATTTCGAGCGTGGAGAATCTGCTAGTGAATCCGGGCGTGACCATATTCCACCGAGGGTGTTCAAGGAGATGACCCGTCTGACCAAGCAGAAAGCCAAGCTGGAAGAATTGCTTGCTGATGTCAATGCGTTCAACGCCAAAGGCAAGGCATCAGAGATTGGCGTGCTGCTGGACAAGTACATTCCCGCTGTGGAGCAGATGCACACCACTCTGAAAAAATACAATGTGGCCTTCACAACCACGACTGCTGAGAACAAAAAGCTGAAAAAGGAAAATGAACAGTTGGAGCAGTCTCTGGATGAAGCCAGGCAGGAAAGCACTTTGAAGAAGCTGGCGGCTGCCAAGCTGCATCGGGATTATGAGGACGCTCTGGTACTGCTTGACCGGATTCCGAAAGAGGTGCTGGCGGAGTACGCGCACAGACCGCAGCCGCAAAAAAACGAAAAGAAACACAATCGATAATTGGGGAAAAGGAGATTTGCCTATGGGATATAGCCGCAAGGATGTAGAAGCAACGAAGAAGATGGCAAAGAAATTTGTCCGATATCAAGAGGGTGCCGAGCTGTACAGCTTGGGACTGACGAAATTTCAGGAACTGGCAAAGGAGGCGAAAGCGGTTTATAAAATCGACAAGGTTGTGCTTGTGAACTGCGAAATATTGGATCAGTACCTTGAAACATTCCGTGTTGCATAATCTGCGGAACAAAATTTAACAGAACAGATTTTTTCATCGAAGGGCTCGGTACAGTGTTGACTTTTTGTCATACAATAAGTATAATGTTGTCGTGGAGGTGTGAGGACAGCTATGGCAGATATGGGAAGACCGAAGTCAGAACATTCAAAGAGAAAAATACTGAGTGTTCGCATTGGGGACGCCTTGTATCAGCAGATTTGTTCTTACGCCGAACAACACAATACGAGTGTGACAGAAGTTGTCTTGCAGGCATTGGAGAAATTCTTATCCAAACCTGAATAATATCGAGCCCTTCTTCATTTTTGGAGGAGGAATTGATATGGCAAAGGCAAGAAAAGATTTGCGGGGAAGAGCCCTGCGAAAAGGAGAGATGCAGCGAAGCTCCGACAAGCGGTATGTATACAGCTATACGGACCCACTTGGACGGCGCAAGTATCTCTATGCAAATGACCTTGTGACCCTCAGGCAGAAGGAAGCAGAGTTAACCAAAAATCAGTTGGACGGTTTGGATATTTATGTTGCCGGAAAAGCAACGGTGAATTTCGTGTTCGACCGGTACATGAGCCTGAAAACCAATCTCAGACAGACCACCAGAAGCAATTACCTGTACATGTATGACCGCTTTGTTCGTGACACCTTTGGCAACAAGAAGATAGCGGATATCAAGTTCTCGGATGTGCTTCAATTCTATAACTGTTTGTTGGAGGAACAGGAAATCCAGATCAATACGCTGGAAAGCATTCACACGCTTCTGCATCCGACATTTCAGCTGGCGGTTCGTGATGACATCATCCGCAACAATCCAACCGATGGCGTTATGGCAGAGATCAAGAAGAATTCCGACCATAACACCGGTGTTCGACACGCGCTGACCATTCCGCAGCAGCGGGCGTTTATGGAGCATATCGCCAATCACCCGGTTTACTGTCACTGGTGGGCGATGTTTACCATCCTTTTGGGGACAGGCTGCCGCATTGGGGAAGCATTGGGACTTCGCTGGGAAGACCTGGACTATGAGAACCGTGCAATCAGCATCAATCATAGCCTGGTGTATTACCCGGTAGGCGATAGCCGCACCTCTGTGCAGCATATCTCGAAGCCAAAGACAAAGGCCGGTGAACGCACAATCCCGATGCTCGACTCTGTGAAGGACGCCTTTGAGATGCTGTGGGAGGAGCAGCAGGAGAACGGCTGGAACGACGTGGAGATTGACGGTATGCACGGATTTATCTTCTGCAACCGTTTCGGGAATGTCCCGAATCCCCAATCTGTAAACCGGGCAATCAAGCGGATTGTTGCCGATTACAATGCCAGTGAGGAAGTCAACGCCAAGAAGGAACACCGGGAAGCAGTCATGCTGCCTGACTTTTCAGCGCACCATCTGCGTCACACGTTCTGCACAAGGCTTTGCGAACAGGAGACCAACCTGAAGGTCATCCAGTCCATTATGGGGCATAAGGACATCAAGACAACGATGGACATTTATGCCGAAGCGACCGAGGAGAAAAAACAGGAATCATTTGAACGTCTGGCTGCGACATTGAATGTATTTTAAGAAGGGCTCAATGAGCCGTTTTGCCTGACAGCAAAATTCTTCAAAGGACAGCAAATTGACATCAAATGCGCGAGGATAATGGTGCGTCACGAAGCATGGTGAATCGGTGGATTCCCAGCAAAAACAGTACCGCGACGCATCACGAAGCATGGTGAAGGGGTCTCATCAATAATCCCCACCATGAAGCCCCTGGGCGGCAATGACGCCCCCAAGGCCGAAAAGAAGGAAGCATCTCCCAAAGCTCCCGAGGCCCCTGCCGAGAAGCCGGATTTCTCCAACGTGAAAATCGAGCCTCTCTTTGCGGAAATGGTGGACTTCGACACCTTCGCCAGGTCCGACTTCCGGGCGGTGAAGATTGAAGCCTGCGAAGCCGTGCCGAAGTCCAAGAAGCTTTTGAAGTTCACGCTGAACGACGGCACGGAGCGCCGCCGCACCATCCTCAGCGGCATTCACGAATACTACGAGCCTGAGGAGCTGGTGGGCAAAACCGCCATTGCCATTGTGAACCTGCCCGCCCGGAAGATGATGGGCATCGACTCCGAAGGTATGCTCATCTCCGCCGTCCACGAGGTGGACGGTCACGAGGGACTGAACCTGCTCATGGTGGACGATCGGATTCCCGCCGGTGCGAAGCTGTACTAATTTTAATCATAACGGCCCTGAGAGGATTACCTCTCAGGGCCTTGCTTATATTTTACGGACTGTATTGGTCTTGCCATTTCGTAATGCACTGCCACCTTTGCAAATCAGTGCATATATACCATGTATGCAACTAGAGGTTACGAGAGAGCATATGAACACAAATCCCACTAGAATGGGCAGATAATTCAGACGCATCGGTATGTATGTAACTAAAGTTTTGAATTTTGTATAGGCATATTGATCCCAAACCCAAGAAACTAGATATGCTCCCAGCGACAAGTCTGCAATCCTAGCAAAAAATACTTTTAGCCATCTCGGTAGCGGCTGTGTAGGCAGGCGGAGTAAGAAAAGAAAGGTTAACACTGAAAGTATAACGCATTCAAATCCGAACCATTGACATGCGAGAAAGTTTTCAAGTCCCCCATCCTTGCACCGATAAATATTATAGATACTAAATGTAAATAACGCAATCAGCATTAGCGGAAAGGAGACGCGTTTTCGCAGAGGAGAGCCGAATTCTGATAGATATGCTCCAATAAAATAATAGGTAATCGGATAGAGATTTTCCCACCATGCGGGAATGAGTTTATCATAGGATTGGCTCATGCTTGGCTGTGCCCACCAGCCAACCGTGTGCCAGTCAAATTGGTTAAGTAAAGATGGCAACGTAGTTAATACAAGGCAGGTAATAATGAGTACTAACTTTTCTTTCTGGGAACCTAAATTTCTGTATATGAGATTCAAAAATGGAATCATAAGAAATAAGCCAATATACATCTCGATATACCAAGCATAGCCAGAAGCGCGAAAGCTTAGAATGCGGAATAGTGCCGCGGATATAGAAAACGTTTCGTGAACAATCAAATAACGATACGCCAGACACACCAAACTAGCCAGCAAATAAATAGCCAAGGTTTTCCGGATTCCCTTATAATAAGTATACGATAATTTCTTTTGGCACATCAAATATCCCGTTAGAAGTATAAATAATGGTACGCAGATATAAGCAAAGGTGCATAGAATTGTCATCGTATACATTCTTTTTCCAACAATAGGATGCCAGTAAAATTCGCTGTTTAAAAAGAAATGGACAAGAATCACCATAAAAATTGCTGTGCAACGAATGATGTCCAGATTAACATTTCGTTCTTTTTTATTCACCATATTTTCTTGAGGTGCCATCGCGCCTACTCCTTTTTTCCGAATTTCTCTTTCAGTTTCCGAATGACCTCTGCATCCACATTGGGGTCGAACTTTCGGGCCCAGAGCATTTTGCTTTCACACAGGGAATCGAAGTCTGCCATCCGGAAAACGTAGGGGTCCCCCCGCTTCCAGTCGATGAGGCGCAGGGTCTGGTCCGCCGTGTCGTCGTGGGCGGGGTGGTAGAGGTTTTCCCGGAAGGGGGACTGGTCCAGAAGAGTCTGGAACCACACCTCGTCCCCGCAGAGGGTGTGCTGGAACCAGGGCTTTGTGTTTTCCCGGTTTTCCCAGATATAGTCCCCGAAATCTCCCGTGATGCTGGCCCAGGTCTCCCCCTTCTGGAAGGCCACCTGGGGATTGCGCCAGACGCCCAGCTTCCCCTGGACCCACACGGAGGCCCGGTCCAGCAGGTGAAGAGAGCCGCCTTTCACGGTATTCCACCGCCCTGCGGCCTCCTGAAGGAACCAGTAGTTCCGGACCCGGCCCTCATAGCCGAAGGTCTCGGATTCATAGTTCACGAATTCCCGGCCCTGGTGGGCGTCAAAAAATGCGTGGATGTGGTCCTGGCTCTTGATGGGCAGGTCCTGGGCGGAAATGAAGTGGTAGTAGTCGTATTTCCCCACCTCCCGGGCCTTTTCCAGCATATCGATCTTCACCTGAATCTGGGAGTAGCCCCCCCAGGTGACGCTTATGCGCTTCGTGAGATACAGGCCGCTGTATTTCAGAAGGCCCTCCAGGGTTTTGGGGTCAAAGCCCTTGTTTTTGATATCCATGTGGAGAAAAATATCGTTTCTCGGATGGTCCAGCATGGCAAGAAGGGTATAGAAGGTCAGGTCGCTTTTGTGGGCCATAATCATATAAGCGTGTTTGCCGGGCATAGGGAACCTCCTTGGTTTTCACGTTGAGAAAGGGGCGGGGTTCAGAAGCAGCCCCAGAAGCCGGTCGTCCCGGAAGGCCGGGTGGGTATAGGCGGCATCCAGAATGGCGTCCAGGTTGTCTGCGTCGTTTTCGATTTCTTTTGAGAACAGCTGGGCGGTCTCCAACAAATCCCCGCCCAGGTAACAGATGACAAGGCAGGCGGCAATCATGAATTTCACCCGGCTGTAGACGTCATAGTCCGACAGGGCCTGAAAAAAGTATCGATTCACAAAATACCGCCCCAGGGCCCGGTGGCCTTCCTCCCAGGATGCCGGCCGGGGGTTTTGAAGGCGGGCATCCCACCGGGCGGTGAGCCGTTCCAGTCCGGCGAAAAAGTCCAGGATTTCCCCCATATCTCCGGGTTTTGCCAGAGAACGGCCTTCTGTCAGGGCAGCTTCCCCGTCAAATTCTCCCAGCTCTCCTCCGTCCAGGGCGCTCTGGACCTGGCAGCCGTAGAGCAGGGCCAGGGCCAGACACTCCCCGAAGGGACGGTCCTCCGACAAAATGGCGTGCATGGTTTCCCTGGCAGTACGAAGTACGTCCAGGGCTTCTTCCTCCCAGTCCCCCTCTCCGGCCCCGGGGATTTCCGAAGAGCACAGGGCCCCGGTCTCATCGGCGAGAATCAGCTTTGCCGCCTGGGGACAGCTCAGCTCCAATCCCAGTTCCTGGAAGCTGCCGTAATCGTGCCGCAGCCGGGGAAAGTCCCGGCAGACCTGGCACAGGCACTCCTCCCCCAGCTCCCGCTGGATGCGGCAGAGGCCGTCCGCCTCCCACATGGGGCAGCGGCCCTCCTGAAGGGTCAGGGTCACCCCATCCTCCCCGTCATCCAGCACCTGCCGGAGCCTGTCCCCCAGGGCCCCCGGGAGACTGCGGTAAAAGGCGGCGGATTTTTCATCCACCTGAACCGTCCAGTCCTGGCAGCAGCTGTCGGGACAGTCCCCGGCCAGGCAGCGGAAACGGTCATAGTATTCCGGTTTGCAGATATTCATAAGCTCCCTCACAACAAATCCGGGCGCTGCTGCGCCCGGAAAATCATTTGTTCGGCCGGATGGCGCTCATAAGGTCCGCAGCCTCCTGGAGGGCCTGTTTGCTGCCGCTTACGGCCATCTGGAGCTGGGTCAGCTGACCCATGACCTGGTCGGCCATTTCCGTGATGTGGTCCGCGGCGCTGTTTACCTTGGCCGTGGCCTCGGTGAGGACCCCGTTGGCCTGGTAGTAGAGCAGCTGGGCCTGCTGGCGGGCATCCTTTTCCACCCGCTGGGCCCGGCGGTAGGTTTCCAGCTCCTCCGCCTGGGGGGCGGGAGCTTCGGGAAGCTGCTGGGGCTCCAGCTGGGGTTCCGGCTGGGACGCCAGCTTTTCTTCCGCTTCCTTCAGCTGGGCCCGCAGTGCCGCGCACTCCTCCCGGAGCGCCGCGCTCTCCGCCTGGGCAGATGCCACAAGGGCCTCCTGGGCTTCCTGCTCCCGGAGCTTTCCGTTCAGCTCCTCAATGCGGCCGCTGAGCTGGGCCACCTGGGACTGGTGTTTGTTATTCAGATATTCCAGATACTGCACAACGTCCTCGCGCTTAAAGCCGCCCAAGGCGCTGCGAAAATTCTGAGGTGCTGCCATAGCCGTTCCTCCCGGTGTGAAAGGTCATTTTTTGTATTATAACACAGCCGGGGCCGGAAAACAACCACTTTCGCCTCAGAAAAACTCTTATGCCCCGGACCAAAATCGGTCCGGGGCTTTGACCTCAGGAATAGCGCTGGTGGAGCTGGGCAACGAAATCCGATGCGATTTTAGAAAGGTCTGCGTCAGTAGGGGCGTTGCCCTTTTCATAGTCGTTCAGAGGCTCCATGGCGGCCCACAAATCCTCTGCAATGGGGAAGCGCACCTCGTCAATCTTCTCCTGCAAAATGGGCAGGTCCTTGTCGGTGAATTCCAGGTTCCGGGCGCTGACAAAGTCCCGGCTCATGTACTGCTGTTTCCGGTTTTCCCAGAGGGCCTCCACGGAGCCCCGGGTCCGCACGGGCCAGCCTGCCGCCACGATGCCCGGGTTCTGCTCCTCCGGCGTTCCCTTCCGGTTTTTCTCCCACTGGGAATCCGCCAGCAGGAACTGCCGCAGGAAATCATAGGCCG
>DVJG01000140.1 GCA_018710805.1 Candidatus Faecousia faecipullorum | reverse complement strand
GTGTACCCCATTCCCAACAACTAAAAACCAAGGGGCGGTGAAATCACCGCCCCTTACTTGTCGGAAAATAGATAACTGCCTTTCCCTGAGAGGGTATCGGCAGTAGGGGAGGGGCTTGCCCCTCCCTCAGTCTCGCATTTTGGAAACACTCAATTTTTGCTACAGAGGGAGGGATAAATCCCTCCCCTACAGAACACGGAAGTGATTGTCTACCGCACGAAATTCTCATAATCCGGCGTTCCAAATCCCCGGATGCGAATGTCGTTTAAGAGGATATATCGGTAGCCAACCGCATCATCTTTGTTTCCTTCGATAACCTTCACGAAGGGCCACTTGGTTCCCACCACGATGCCTACATGGTCTGACCAGCCGGTACAGTTACCCGGACGGCGGCAGTCCCAGTCGTAGTAGATGATGTCCCCGGGCAGAGGGATGAGATTATCCTGCTCTTCCCAGGCATTCAAATTTTTGAACAGCTCGATTTGCCGCTCACAGCTGCACTCAGTGGGAATGATTTCCGTGAGCCCAGTCTGGATAGACACAAAGCTCACGAAAGTGGCGCACCAGCTGTCTTCGTACTGCACCATGTAGTTCTGAGGCAGCATCTCCTGGGCGTTGTAGGCATCGATGATTGCCTTGTGGCTCCCGTCGGCCTCCTGATACCCCAGATATTTTTCCGCTTCTTCCACTACGGACAGCCGCAGTGCTGCCTCAGCCGGGGATACCTTCCAGTAAAATCCCCAGGGAGAAAGCGCATAGTGGGCTCCCAGAGCCAAAAGAATCAGGGCTGCAGCACAAAATCCGGCAAGACGTTTCTTTGCTTTTGTAGCCATGGGGCCACCTCCGAACCTAGGTTTCCCCCATTATAGCAGAAATTCGACAATTTTCAATGGCTTTTACAGGAAAAGATATAGCGCAAGAGTCAGAAGGGCATTATTCTGCCCATCGGAATCATTTCCCGCCATGAGAAGCAGGAGAAGCACGATAATGAGATCTTCCGTATCCAGACCTCTGGGCAGAAGCTGGCGAAAAAAGCTGCCGATGCTCTGACCAGGGTGGTTTTCCTGACAGCTTTCCCGCCGGGGCCGCCGGGGCTGCCGGGAGGGATTCACCGGAGGGGTGGGCCGCGCCTGGGACTCCTGACGGCAGGTGTGGGGATATTCCTGCTCCTGATTACATGCCTGCCGTTCTTCCTCCTGGCGGGGCTGGGGAGAGGGCGGAGGGCAGGGAGACAGCCTTTCTTCCATTCGGCTCCGACGGTAGGAGCCGTCCGGCTGGGGCACATATCGGTTATACATGGCGTCACCTCCCTGTGAGCATTTGAAGGCCGCCGGACCCCAGAAAGCTTGAGGCCAGTCCCGCCATTTTTGCTGCCCGCATGGCTTGCTCCAGCTTCCGGATGCGTCTTTGGCTTAAGTATGGCCCCAGAGCCCGGAGAAGGGTGCGCTCATTGTCGTTCATGCCGCTGCTTTTCATCATCCCGGCCAGGGACCCCAACAGCTTGGGGTCCAGCATGGGCATTTCCGGGGCGGACGTTTCCTGGACCGGTGGATTTTGCGGCGGGGGAGCGGAAGCGTTCATAGCCTGGGCCATTTCCGAGATTTTTTGCATCATCTGGGGGTTATTCAGAATTGCCCCCAGCTTATCATCCAATTCGCTCATGGTTCTTCCTCCAACTGTCGCAGAAGGTTTTGGATTTCCGGCGAGGAGAGAAGCCCCGAAAGCGCGGCTTTGGCATCGCCGTAGTCCCCTTGAGACGCTTTATTCATGGCTCTCTGCAAATTTTCCCCTCCGGATTTCTGAAGCATGGAGATTAGCTGCTGTCCGGCAGGGGACTGGGCCATTTTCCGAATCTCGGCAGGATCGATGGGATATTCCATAGAAGGACCTCCTTGGGCGCTTTCATGTTGTCATAGCCTATGCGTGTAGAAAGCCCAATGTGCGCCTTTGGAAAAAAATACCCTTGCCCCACAGGATTTCCCGTGATAAAATCTGAATATCCCGTCGAATTTTGCCAACACTGAGAAAGGGAAGTTTCCTATGAAGATATTAGTCCTGTCCGATTCTCATTCCAGCCTGCGGCTCATGAAACGCTGTGTGGAGGCTGTAAACCCGGATGTCCTCATCCACCTGGGGGATTATTATGACGATGGCGTATCCATTCACGAATTACACCCGAAAATTCCAATCTACCAGGTCCCCGGCAACTGTGACCGCTATCGCTTTTGCTACGATATGCCGGAAATTCTCCATGAGAGAATCGGCGGTGTGAAGTTTTATCTGACCCACGGCCACCGCCATCAGGTAAAATCCACCCTCCTTGCACTTGGCCGGGATGCCCGGAAAAGCGGGGCGGACATCGTTCTCTACGGTCACACCCACGAGGCAGACTGCCATCGGGAGGAGGACGGCCTTTGGGTCCTGAACCCCGGCAGCTGCGGCTATGGCGGAGGAAGCGCAGGGCTCATTACCATCGAAAATGGCAGAATTGCCGAATGCCGCATTCTGCGGGAAACGGACCTCACATAGTCGCAAGAAAGATAATTGCGTAGAGAAAACCCAATACGGATGCCAGAAGCGCCGCAAAATTCACGGCGGATTCCAGGGCATCCCGGGCTTTTTCTTCCGGCTGATAGATGTGCAGTTTCTCCCTTCGTTTTTTCATGAGGCCGCCTCCTGTTCTTGGATGCTATGAAGCTATCATAAATAGTATCCAATAAAGCGGACAATTAAGATTTTGTAAATCTCCCCTTTGGGCGGAAACCCTCCCTTGAAACCAATCGAAAATTGTGATATGATAAGAAAAACCTACCTTGGAGGTAAACTATGAAAAACTCGGGTACGACTTCCACTGCGGAAACCGAAACCGTAAAGACAAAAACCAATAAAACTGGGAGTTTTAAAACAGGCCTGCAAAAATTTGACCATACCATGGACATGATTGGCCTGTGGCTGTATCGCCTGCGGAAGTTTGTTCTGGCGGCGCCGGTTGTATATTATGCCCTGCGTTTGGCAGCCTACAATTCCAAACACCTTCCTGAGCTGGTGGGTCTGGGGCTGCAGGCAGACGGAGAGTTTGCATTTACCATCAGCCGCTACCTGGCGGTGGTCGGCCCCTTGGGTTTGACCGCTGGGTGCCTTGTTATGATGTTCTGCGCCAGAAAGGCAATGTATTCCTGGGCCATCAGCATTTTCACCCTGGCACTGCCGCTGCTGCTCCTTTTGAGCAACACCTATCCGGCATAAAGTCAATTTCTACAAAAATCTGTCGTCGAAAACAATAAATTATTTCTAAATTATTCAAGGATTCTTCACCAAACGCCCCTCCGCTGTGATATACTAAGGGTACAGAGCGGAGGCAGTGAGGAAAGCCGATGCCGCGGAAATATCTGCGGATAACCCGACGGCGGCCCTGTGACACGCGGTCTCCGAGCAGAAAAAGGACATAAGAATTGCAGCGGCTCC
>DVJG01000139.1 GCA_018710805.1 Candidatus Faecousia faecipullorum | reverse complement strand
ACCACGTGACTCAGGATAACCTTAAGATTAAGGAGCTCCTGCAAAGAGTTGCGGAGGGCAACGTCCGGGAAGTCATTATGGCCACAAACCCGAACACGGAGGGCGAAGCCACCGCCATGTACATCTCCCGGCTCCTGCGGCCTTTGGAAGTCAAAGTTACTCGGCTGGCCTACGGCGTTCCCGTGGGAAGCCAGCTGGAATATGCCGACGAAGTTACCCTGTCCCGGGCCCTGGAAGGCAGACAGGAAATGTAAATGCGGCATTTTTTGGTACACAATCCTATTTAAGTAGAAAAGGACTTGCTGCCTGCAAATCGCAGACGGCAAGTCCTTTTGTTTATCGAAGTCCCAGCTTCACCAGGGTGTGCTTTACAAACTGCTTCCAGTAGTGAAATTCAAAATAGTGGAACCATCGGAAGGGCAGATCACCGTCCAGATACGCCCCAAACCACTTATGGCCCGCCTGATATGCCTCCCACAGGTAGTCGGTGAAGGGAGCGTACCATGCTTCCATGAACCAGTTGTAGTGGTACAGGTCTTCGTAGGCTTTCATATACTGGATAAAACATTTCCGAAAATGCTTCTTTGTGAGATATTTCCCATCCGGCGGCACATAGCCGTGATCCTTTGCAAACTGCTCCAGGTTCTCATTGTAGCCCATGATGAAGGGGCCGCCAAAATCAATGGTGTAGATGGGTATATTGGCATCGATGGAAACCACATGAAGGTCCCGAATCCGGTTCACATCCACCTGGTTGTCAATGTTCAGCACACAACGCTCCAGAATCTCTACGGTCTGGCCCTGGTTTGCAAAAAGCATATTGTGGGGGAGGGTGCCGGAGAGAGTGGCTACCACGTCGCTGTGCCGGATATAAAAAATCATCTGGCGCAAAGGAACCTTTTCGGGGTACAGAAGGGTATAGCCATTTTTTTCAAAGAAATTATCCAGGGCTTCAAAGCCAAATTCAAAGGCCCGGCCCTTGGCAAGCTGGCTGCGGCTAAAGTAAATTTTGGAGAGGGGCTCCCAGCTGGGGTCTGGCACCGCATGCTCTGCCACGGTGTCAAACAGACGGCGAAACTTGGGGGAGTAGTAAGTATGGCATTTGAGACTCAGCTCGGGCACAAGAACTTCCCGGAAGGCGGTAGGACGGTTGATGATTTCGATTTTGTCCCAGACCCCCAGCAGCTCCAAAAATTCCCGGTAGTTTCCCCGGATTTCCCGATGCTCGTTCTCGTCAATGAAGAATACATACTTGTCAACGTGCGTGTCGTTTTCCAGAAAGTACCACAGTCTAGATACGCCTTCCACGAGAAAATGTCCCCAGTGGTGCACCAGATAGCCGCAGTACACCACCGTTTCATCCCGCATTTCGGCAGCTTGGGCAGGGTAGGAGAACTGAACCCGGCCGGGGATGGAAGAGAGGTCCACATAGTTTCCATCCTTGTCTACAACGCCGCCCTTGCCAAAGAGCAGACCGCTGTCCGGTTCCCGGCGCAGAGGCAGAATGGTGGCGTTTTCCCCACGCCAGACCTTCAAATCCTCCCGAATTTCAAAGGGGTCTTGGTGCCACCGCTCCAAAGCTGACGCTTTCTTGGGGCGCAGATACTGATTTTCCAACTGAACCATAAGTGTCTTCCTTTGACTGCCTATTTAGGCTACGTTTTTTGTTATTATACGTCTGACGGAGATTTTTGTCAATGAAAAAGGGACAGCAGGCTGGACGATGGTGTAGCTATCACACATTATTATAACGCCTTCAATGCGTATTTGCCGCACACGGAAATAGCGGTTTACATTTCTTATGCCGCATGGTAGAATAATGGCGACAAGAATACAGGATTTTCTCTTTTTTAGAGAAGGAGGCAGGCTATGAAAGGCATTATTCTTGCCGGCGGCTCCGGAACCCGGCTCTATCCACTGACCAAGGTTACTTCCAAGCAGCTGCTCCCGGTTTATGACAAACCAATGATTTATTATCCCCTGTCCTCGCTGATGCTGGCGGGTATCCGGGATATTATGATTATCTCCACACCCACTGACACGCCCAGATTTCAGGACCTGCTGGGAGATGGCAGTCATTTTGGAATACACCTGACCTATGCAGTGCAGGAGTCTCCGGATGGACTGGCACAGGCATTTCTCATTGGAGAAGAATTCATTGGGGAGGATGCCTGCGCCATGATTCTGGGGGATAATATTTTCTATGGCAATGGTTTCTCCAAAATTCTGGCCCAGGCCAGAGAGAAGGCAGAAGCCGGACAGGCTACCATTTTCGGCTACTACGTCCGTGACCCGGAGCGATTCGGAGTGGTGGAGTTTGACGAAAACGAAAAGGTGATCTCCGTAGAGGAAAAGCCTTCCAATCCCAAAAGCAACTACGCCGTCACCGGCCTGTATTTCTACCCCAAAGGGGTTTCCCAGCTGGCAAAACAGGTGGAAAAATCCCCAAGAGGGGAATTGGAAATTACCACGCTGAATGATATGTACCTGCAGCGGGACGTTCTGGATGTGAAGCTTCTGGGCAGGGGATTTGCCTGGCTGGACACGGGTACCATGGAAAGCCTGCTGGAAGCAGCGGAGTTTGTCCACATCGTCGAACGGCGACAGGGCGTCAAAATTTCCGCACCGGAGGAAATCGCCTTCCGCTTCGGCTGGATTTCCACTCAAGAGCTTTTGGAATCTGCCCAGGCTTACGGAAAATCTCCTTATGGCCACCACCTGCGCCAGGTGGCCGAGGATAAATTCAAAAGCTTTAAGAAAACAACAGAAAGCTGAGGAATCCTATGACCATTCTTGTAACCGGCGGAGCCGGATTTATTGGAAGCAATTTCATTTTCCATATGCTGAGCAAGCATCCCCAGTATCGCATTGTCTGCCTGGACAAGCTGACCTATGCAGGCAATCTTTCCACCCTGGCTCCCGTGATGGACAACCCCAATTTCCGGTTTGTGAAGCTGGATATCTGCCACCGGAAGGACGTGTATAAGCTGTTCCAGGAAGAACATCCCGATATGGTGGTGAATTTTGCCGCAGAAAGCCATGTGGACCGCTCCATCGAAAATCCCGAGGTTTTTCTTCAGACCAACATTCTGGGAACCCAGGTGCTGATGGATGCCTGCCGTAAGTACGGTATTACCCGGTACCATCAGGTATCCACCGACGAGGTCTATGGTGACCTGCCGCTGGACCGTCCCGACCTGTTCTTTACCGAGGAAACCCCCATTCACACCAGTTCTCCCTATTCCGCATCTAAAGCCAGTGCCGACCTGCTGGTGATGGCTTACCATCGTACATACGGACTGCCTGCGACCATCTCCCGCTGTTCCAACAATTACGGCCCCTATCACTTCCCGGAAAAGCTGATTCCTTTGATGATTGCCAATGCTCTGAATGACAAGCCCCTGCCGGTTTATGGGCAGGGATTGAATGTCCGGGACTGGCTGTATGTGGAGGACCACTGCAAGGCCATTGACCTGATTCTTCACAAGGGCCGGGTGGGAGAGGTGTACAATATTGGCGGCCACAATGAAATGCGAAATATTGACATTGTAAAAATCATCTGTGACGCTCTTGGAAAGCCCTACTCGCTGATTACCTATGTCACTGACCGGAAGGGCCATGATATGCGCTACGCCATTGACCCTGGCAAGATTCACAAGGAACTGGGCTGGCTGCCGGAAACCAGGTTTGCCGATGGCATCCAGAAGACCATTCAATGGTATCTGGACAACAAGGAGTGGTGGCAGACCATTATTTCTGGCGAATATCAGAATTACTACGAGAAAATGTATGCAAATCGCTGAGGTGTGAAATGAGAGTATTTGTTACTGGCGCAGGCGGCCAGCTGGGCCACGATGTGATGAATAACCTCCATGCAAGAGGCTATGAAGGCATAGGCAGCGACATTGCACCGGTTTACAGCGGCATTGCCGACGGTTCTGCCGTGACTACCATGCCCTATATTGCCCTGGACATTACCAATGCTGAAGCGGTGCGTGCTGTCATTGCCCAGGTTCGTCCGGATGTGGTAGTCCATTGTGCAGCCTGGACTGCCGTGGACCTGGCAGAAGATGCAGACAAAGTGGAAAAAGTCCGGGCAATCAATGCCGGCGGAACCCAGAATATTGCAAATGTCTGCAAAGAGCTGGACTGTAAAATGGTCTATCTCTCCACAGACTATGTCTTCGATGGTCAGGGCGAACAGCCCTGGCTGCCGGACTGTAAAGACTACAAGCCGCTCAACGTTTATGGCGAGACCAAACTGGAAGGGGAGCTGGCCGTTGCCAACACCTTAGATAAGTACTTTATTGTGCGAATTTCCTGGGTGTTTGGCCTGAACGGTAAGAATTTTATTAAGACCATGGTGAATCTGGGGAAAACCCATGATACCCTTCGTGTGGTCTGTGATCAGATTGGCACCCCCACCTACACCCTGGACCTGGCCCGGCTGCTGGTGGATATGATTGAAACGGAAAAATACGGCTACTACCATGCCACCAACGAAGGCGGCTATATCAGCTGGTATGACTTTGCCTGCGAAATTTTCCGTCAGGCTGGAATGAACACCAGGGTAATTCCTGTCACAACGGCGGAATACGGCCTGAGCAAGGCAGCCCGGCCATTTAACAGCCGCCTGGACAAAAGAAAGCTGACAGAGGCCGGTTTTAATCCCCTGCCCAACTGGCAGGATGCCTTAAGTCGGTATTTGAAAGAAGTGCAGCTATAACAAAAGAGGAACCATATGGGACAGATTACAGTAGAAAAGAATGTGTCAGGCATTGCGGGCCTGTGTGTCATTACACCGGCAGTCCACGGAGACAACCGAGGGTATTTTATGGAAACATACAGCCAGCGGGACATGGAAGAAGCTGGAATATGTATCTCCTTTGTCCAGGATAACCAGTCCATGAGTACCAAGGGGGTTCTGCGGGGCCTGCATTTTCAGAAGCAATACCCCCAGACAAAGCTGGTGCGTGTTATAAAAGGTTCCGTATTCGATGTGGCTGTGGATTTGCGTTCCCACAGCGCTACCTATGGCAAATGGTACGGCATTGTGCTGACGGAGGAAAATAAAAAGCAGTTCCTGATACCACGGGGCTTTGCCCACGGCTTTCTGGTGCTCAGTGAAACGGCGGAATTCTGCTACAAATGTGATGACTTTTACCACCCTAATGACGAAGGCGGCTTGGCATGGAATGACCCGGGAATCGGGATTCAGTGGCCCGATGTCATCGGTGAATACCAGGGAACTGCCAGTACGTATGGCTACACCATGGCAGATGGCACGCCCTTAAAGCTGAGTGAGAAGGACCAAAAATGGTCTGGCCTGCAAGCAGCATTTCAGTTTTAAGAAGACAGAAACTGTTTGTTGCAGGCACAGGATCCCTTGGTGCCCTTTCGTGGGACGGATATGAAAGAGAGCGTTGCAGTTGGTTATTCTGCAACGCTCCCCTGTGCGAAGGAGACTGCAAAAAAACTGCCAAAAAGCCCATCAGGGGATTTTTGACAGTCTAAAAAGGACGGGTGTGATAACCCGTCCTTTTTGCGGATATTTTATTAGCCGGCCTGGGCAACAAAGGAGTAAACAACGCCTTCAGTGATTTCGGTGAGGTCCACGCTGGTGGCGGCATACTCGCCGTCAATGTAGAAAGCCCAGTACATCTGGTCCTTGTCCCAATCCAGGGTGATGCCGTTGACCGTGGTGACGTACAGGCCATATTCGCCCATTTCACCTTCGATGAGCCCCTCTTCCTGAAGTGCTTCGCCGACGGTTTTCTTGTCCGAGGTGATGTCAAAGGTGGTGTCCTTGCCATCGGGGTCCGTGACCACAAACTGGAATGTAACGGATTCTCCGGTCTCTGCCGGGGTTTCATTGGGCTTGCCGGTACTGCATCCGGTGAAAGAAAGTGCCATAGCCGCAATCAGCACCATACACCCGATGAGACTCAGCACTTTGCGAATGCTGGATTTCTTCATCATAGGATTCTCCTTATAATACATTTTTCCTTCTCCCACTGGCCATCGCAGAAACGAAGGATATACTGCCGGATATTCCGACTTGGTGCATCCCCATTCGGCCTTCTCAGAGTGATTCCAATGACCATACCAAAAGCTGCGGCGTTTTTGGCAGAGAATGGGGACTTTATGCACCTCACGGCGACGGGCTCATACAGGACTTTCACCTGTTTCCCCGAACAGCAATGGCATTATAGCACAGAAAAAAATAAATTACAACATATTTTTCATAAGAAGCATTGCATCCTCCTTAAAAATATGCTACACTGGGAAAACACATAAAAGTCACAGGCAAATTGGAATGGGTAAATCCCAACGGTACCAAGCCGCCGTAGACGGACAGAAAAGCCGCTTATTTCATTGGCGCAGGCTGAGAAGGAATAGGCATTATGGCGTCCGGAGTCGGCATACGAACTGTGATTGGACACGCAAGACTCTTGGGGACGGTCTGGCTGTTTTATGGCGATTTTTTGCGCGCTGCATTTTTTCGTCCCCGAACGTAAGCACTGATGAACTCCCAGGAGCAGACAGCTGCCTCCAGCCTGTTTCATCAGGGATTACGAAAGGGGGCGTTTCCTTTTTATGCGATATGATGCCTTTTCCAAGTGCCATCCGCTGACGAATTTCCTGTTCTTTTTGGGCGCCATCGGTTTTACGGTGGTGTTTCAGCATCCTATGTATCTCGCCGCCAGCTGCTTCAGTGCGGCGGTTTATCTGCTGCTTTTAAATGGGAAACGGGCATGGAAGCTGATTTTGGGCATGATTCCTGTTTTTCTCTTCCTTACCTTGGTGAATCCGCTTTTTAATACCTACGGAAAACGGGTCCTGTGGTACGTGTTCGGAAAACCCTATACCCTGGAAGCTCTATATTATGGTATGGCCATTGCCGGGATTTTTGTTGCCATGATGCTCTGGTTCGGCTGCTACAGCGTTGTGCTCACCAGTGACAAATTCATATGCCTGTTCGGAAGTCTCATTCCCGCCATTTCCTTGCTCCTTGTTATGGTCCTGCGGATGATTCCCAATCTTGTAAGAAAGACGAAGCAGATTCTGGACGCCCGGAAGTCCATCGGAAAAGGGTTGGGGGAGACCAGCAGTGCGAAGGAGAAAGCCGCCGACGGTATGAATGTCCTCTCTGCTCTTACGGATTGGGCCTTGGAGGGAAGCATCATCACAGGGGACTCCATGCGCTCCCGGGGCTACGGCACAGCCAGGCGCACCAGTTTCCAGCTCTATCGTATGACTGGGGTGGACTGGGCTTTGGCCTGCGTCTTTCTTCTGCTGGGGGCCCTGGTCATCGCCGCAGGGGGTACCGAGGCCACCTATACGCCGGAGCTCTTCATCGCTCCAACCACCTGGGGCCTGGGGGCGTACCTAATCTATCTTCTGCTGCCCTCCATTCTGCACATAAAGGAGGCCATCCAATGGTCCATTTCCATATCGAAGATTTAACCTATCAATATCCCGGCGCCGAATGCCCCTCTCTGGAAAACGTGAATTTGACCATCAAAAAAGGGGAGTATGTGCTCCTCTGCGGTCAATCGGGAAGCGGCAAAACCACGCTCCTGCGGCATCTGAAAACCGTTCTGACGCCCTATGGAAACCGCAGCGGGAAAATTCTCTTTGACGGCGTGCCGCTGGAAGATGTGAGTCTCCATGACCAGGCGGCGAAGATCGGCTTTGTTATGCAGAATCCCGACGACCAGCTGGTGACTGACAAAGTATGGCACGAGCTGGCCTTTGGTCTGGAGAGTCTGGGGATTGACCAGAAAACCATGCGCCTGCGGGTGGCGGAGATGGCCAGCTACTTTGGCATCACAAACTGGTTCCATCGGGACGTAGCCAGCCTCTCCGGCGGTCAGAAACAGCTATTGAATCTGGCATCTATCATGGCCATGCAGCCGGAAGTGCTGATTTTGGATGAGCCCACCAGTCAGCTGGACCCCATTGCCGCCTCGGATTTCCTGAACACCGTCCGGAAAATAAACGTGGAACTGGGAACCACCATCCTCATTACAGAGCATCGTCTGGAAGACATCTACCACAGTGCCGACCGGGTGGTTGTGATGGACCGCGGACAGGTTATCGGAAACGACACCCCCAGAGAGGTTGGCCGCCTTCTGTGGGAGAAGCAGCACCCAATGTTTACCGCGCTTCCAACCCCAGTCCATGTGTTTTTTGAGACCCAGGCCCAGGGCACCTGCCCGCTGACGGTCCGGGAAGGGCGAAGCTGGCTGACCGCCGCCTTTGAAGGCCGCACCCTGGTGAAAGGGGAGCCCACCCCAGAAGCCCCGGCACCTGCGGACAGGGAACCTGCCCTGAAGGCGAAGGAGCTGTGGTTCCGCTATGAAAAGGACAGCCCGGATGTTTTGCAGGGGCTGAACCTCACCGTTCCCAGAGGCTGCCTCTTTTCCATCGTAGGCGGCAATGGCGCAGGGAAATCCACCACACTGAAAGCCGTCTGCGGCATCTGCAAGCCCTATCGGGGGAAAGTGGAGGTATTCGGAAAACCGCTGAAGGCTTACAAGTCCGGCGAACTGTATAAAAACTGCCTTGCCATGCTTCCCCAGGACCCCAAAAGTCTTTTCGTGAAAAAAACAATCCGGGAGGACCTGGAAGAGATGTGCCGGGAGGAAGAGAAGATTGCGGCCATAGCAGAGACCTGCGATGTTACCCATCTTCTGCAGTCCCACCCCCAGGACTTGTCCGGCGGCGAACAGCAGAGGGCGGCCCTCTGCAAAGTCCTGCTGACGGAGCCGAAGCTGCTTCTTTTGGATGAACCCACCAAGGGGCTGGACAGCTTCTTCAAAAAGCAGTTCGCCGCAATTCTGGCAAAGCTCAAGGAAGCGGGCATCACCATTATTATGGTGTCCCATGATGTGGAATTCTGCGCCGAGTATTCGGACCTTGTGAGTATGTTCTTTGATGGTCAGATACTCACCACAGACACTCCCCATAGATTCTTTGGCCAGAACAGCTTCTACACCACGGCGGCCAACCGCATGAGCCGGTCTGTCTTTCAAAATGCCGTCACCGCCAAGGATGTGGCGGCACTGTACCGGGCAAATTTGGAGGGCAGGGTATGAGAAAGTCCACGCTTTTGAATATCCTTACCTGGATTGTCCTGATTCCCGCAACACTGTTTTTGGGCACACAGATCAAGGGAAGATGGTACTATCTGACCTGCACCCTGATCATCATCGAGGCCATGATTCCATTTTTCCTGGCCTTTGAGACCAGAAAGCCCCAGGCCCGGGAGCTTGTGACCATTGCGGTTATGTGTGCTCTGGCGGTAGCTTCCCGGGTGGCAATTTTGCTTCCCGGCTTCAAGCCCATTACCGCTATTATCATGATCACCGGAATTGCCCTGGGCCCTGAGGCAGGGTTTATGACAGGGGCCATTTCCGCCTTTGCCAGTAATTTCTTTTTCAGCCAAGGTCCCTGGACCCCGTGGCAGATGATGGCTTACGGCTTTGGAGGCTTTCTGGCCGGGCTCGTCTTTTATGGAAAAAAGAAGCGCCATCGTCCGGTGGTTATGGCAGTGTTCGGTTTTTTTGCAATTCTGCTTCTGATAGGTCCCCTGCTGGATTGCTGCACCATCTTCACCACCGCTCCGAAACTGACCTGGAAGTACGCCGTAACCGTTTTTACGCTGGGAGTGACCTATAATTTAAAGCACGCCATTTCCTGTGCCGTGACGATTCTCCTGCTGAGTAAGGCATTGCTGGATAAACTTGACAGGCTGATTAAAAAATACGGTATGATGGAAGTCAGAGAGCAATAGAGAAAATTCGCCTGCGGCGATTTCCTGCCTTGCTGCTTTTGATGAAGGAACGGACTATGATGCGCAGGAGGGAGACAATGGCAAAGACAGATACCCATGGATACACAATGACAGGGCTCCAGAAAGCCAGCGCCGCAATCAGAAAAAAGGCCGGCACAGGTGAATATACGGAGGTTTTATACAACAGAACCTCCGGCGAGGTCTACACCA
The DNA here is from genome assembly GCA_018710805.1 of Candidatus Faecousia faecipullorum. Classification (GTDB taxonomy): domain Bacteria; phylum Bacillota; class Clostridia; order Oscillospirales; family Oscillospiraceae; genus Faecousia; species Faecousia faecipullorum. Next base: position 1,647 of record DVJG01000139.1, on the reverse strand, counting down.
AGCACGTTATGCACCAGTGGCAAAGTTCCCTGACCGCTTGGGACGGCCGGGAGATCGTTCGGATATGCACCGCAGATCACCCAATGTCCGCGCAGGCGCTGGCTGACTGCATTGCCAGGCAAGTCGCAATCTTTGAAAAAGGCGAGGCCGAGTATTTGGCAATGTGCCAAGAAATCAACCGGGATGCAGAGCGTAAATGAACCGCACCTCTGGAGCTTTTTTGCGGCTACGAATGTTAGGAAGTTTGAGTGAAGCCAATGAAACGGGCCGGGGCAAAGGCTTGACTTTTTGGCCTGATGATGGTATCATCTAGCCAAATGGAGAGTTGTCCGAGCGGTTTAAGGAGCCAGTCTTGAAAACTGGTGATGGGGTAACCCACCGTGAGTTCGAATCTCACACTCTCCGCCAAAAAGATGCCTGAAGGGCGTTTCCAGAAGGAAGTCCATTCCTTGAAAAATGTCGGCATAGTTTGGAGAAATTCGGCTGTGCCGATTTTTTCTGGGGCCCTGTTTTGCATGACTTTAATCCTGCCATTGCCCCACACGGTATTTCCGAAAATATACCATGGGCGCACTTCTGGAAAATGACCGTTTGGCTGTTTTTTTTGTTGCAATTTGCCGCCGCAGCGTGTACAATGAGAGAAACATCAGAAAAGGAGAGTTATCCAATGAAGAAACTCGTTGCCAAGAAAAATGTAGAGTGCATGGCCTGCCTGCAGTGTGTGCAAGCCTGCTCCGAGGCCTTCTACAAGGAATTTGACGAAGACCTTTCCTGCATCAAGATTCTGCCCAAGGCCGGCGGTGCCAAGCCCCAGATGTGCATCCAGTGCGGCAAATGTATGCGCTCCTGTGAGCACGACGCCATTACCCAGAATCCCAAGACCGGGGTGTACATGATCAATAAGAAGAAGTGCGTGGGCTGCGGCAAGTGCGTAGAGGCCTGCCCCATGAAGGTTATGGTCCTGAAGCCCGAGAACCCCGCCTCCAAGTGCATCGCCTGTGGTATCTGTGTCAAGGCCTGCCCCATGGAGCTGTTGGAAATCGTGGAAAAGTGATTTTTGTGGACGGCGAGTGCCGTCCACATTTTTTATAAGCGTTCCCGAACGCTTTAAGAACCGCCTGCTTTCTTTATTCTTTATTAATTTTTTGTTTTCTCTTGCGTTTTCTCAAAAGCTGTGATATCATTACAAAAAGGTTTCAAATAGATAACAGGAGGTAGCATATGGCAAAGGGCGGTAAATATCTCGACAAGAATAGAAGCAAGTCGAACACGGATGTCATTCGTGAAGCAAAGCCGATGAAGAAGAAAAAGGGCCGCGGCTGGAAAATTGCCCTGATCATTTTGCTTGTGCTTGCCATTCTGGCGGGCGGCGCTTACGTGGCCCTGAACAAAACCCTGGACCACTTCATCGGCAAGATTAACCGGGCTGAGTATGAGGAGCGGGATGTAGATGATGATGTGTTCTCCTACTGGGAAACCTACAACCCTGATGCTCCCACTGGCCAGAGCGAAGCATCTGCGGAAACCTCTGAAACCCAGTCGGCGGAAGTGACGGAAGGGGAGACCACGGCCGAAACGACCCAGGAGGAAACGCCTCCATCCAGCGAAGGATGATTCTGGCAAGGCGGCAACCAACGGTTGCCGCCG
>DVJG01000138.1 GCA_018710805.1 Candidatus Faecousia faecipullorum | reverse complement strand
CATTAATTGTCCAAGGTGTCTTAGTTTGTCTTTACGTTATTCAATTTACAAGGTACAGGTTTCGCTTTCCGCTCTCGCAGTTAGCTGGATTATTTTAGCACATCTTGTCGAATTTGTCAAGCTCTTTTTTGGGAGTTTTTTCAAATTTTTTCAAGCTGTGAGCCGCGCTCCCGGTGAAAACCGTTCATCGCGCAACTTTGTTATTATACCTTACGAAGCTTTATTTGTCAAGAACTTTTTTGAAGTTCTTTCAAAATTTTCGCTTCATTCCGGTTCTTTTCGCTGTCCCTCGCGGACAGCTTGCATATGTTACCACGTTATCCAACGTTTGTCAAGCATTTTTCACAAAAAATGTCGAAATTTTTTGGTGATAAACGCTTGTCTTTCCATTGGAGAAATCCTCTATTTTCGGCTTGACAAATTGCCGCTGATCTCCGTCAGGGCATCTCCCGCGTCGATGCAGGACTCTTCCTGGACTGCCAAATCCCCCAGGCTTACCATTCCGCAGAGGCGTTCGTTTTCCACTACCGGAAGTCTCCGAATCTGTCTGCTTCCCATAAGTCCCGCCGCCAGCGCTGCATCCATGTCCGGTCTTGCGGAAATGACGTTGGATGTCATGATCTCCCGGACTGTTGTGGCTCCTGGGCTTTTTCCCGATGCCAGGCACCGGGTTACAATATCCCGGTCCGTCAGAAGGCCGCAGATTCTTCCGTCACTGCCGCAGACGGGAAGGGCGCCGATATTGTAGTTTGCCAGGGTTCGGGCCGCCACCGCCACGCTTTCCTCCGGGTGAATGCGGATAACCGGGTTTGTCATTACATCGCGAAGTTTCATAAAATATCCCTCCTTGCCCAAAGTATGGACAAGGAGGGATTTCTTTATACGGTTGTTTTTTCTTCTCCCGTGGTCTTTCTCAGCATCTCAAGCAGATATTCTTCGGTCAGTCCAGGGGACACTGCCTTTAGCCGTTCAAACATCGCCGGGTCCTCCAGAAACTGCTTTGCCAGCGGAGCAACCTCCCTGCGCATCTCCTCAAACCGTTCTTTCTTATTCTGTGATTCTTTCCCGGTCATGGTCTCGCCTTCTTCCTTATTATATAATGTAAGCAGGCCGGAAGGCAGTCTCACCTTCCGGCCTGTTTCTTATTCCTTCACCAGCAGCTCCGCAATCTGGATGGCGTTGGTTGCGGCTCCCTTGCGGACCTGATCGCCGCAGCACCACAGAGTGATGCCGTTGTCATCGGTGAGGTCAGGACGGATACGGCCCACGAAGACAATGTCCTGGTCGGAGGTATCCAAGGGCATGGGGTACTGCTTATTTTTCAGGTCGTCTACCAGCTTGCAGCCGGGGGCCTTGGCAATGGCCTCTCTCGCCTGTTCCACGGTGACGGGGGTATCAAAGCGGCAGGAGACGGAAATGGAGTGGCTCCGGACCACGGGGACCCGGACGCAGGTGCAGCTGACCTTCAGTTCCGGCAGGTGCATGATTTTCCGGCCCTCGTTCTGAAGCTTCATCTCCTCGCTGGTGTAGCCCTCGAACTGCTCGCCGCCGATCTGGGGGATCAGGTTGTAGGCAATCTGGTAGGGGAACACCTTAGGCTCCGCCTTCTTTCCCTCCCGAAGGGCCTCCACTTCCGCCATAAGCTCCTTGGGCCCTTCGGCGCCTGCGCCGGACACGGCCTGGTAGGTGGAGGCCGTCATAGCGCGGATGGGAGCGATGGCGTTCAGGGCGTTCACCGCGGTGACAGTGATAATGGTGGAGCAGTTGGGATTTGCAATGATGCCATGGTGATTCCGCACATCCTGGGGGTTCACCTCAGGGACCACCAGGGGCACATTGGGGTCCAGGCGGAAAGCGGAGGAATTGTCCACAAACACCGCGCCGGCCGCCACAATGGCAGGGGCGAATTTCTGGGCAATGTCGTTTTCGGCGGCACCCAGAACGATGTCCACACCCTGGAACGCCTCATTGCAGGCTTCCCGGATGGTCACGTCCTCGCCGCGGAACTTCAGGGTTTTGCCTGCGCTTCTGGCAGAGGCCAGGGGGATGAGCTTGCCCACGGGGAAGTTCCGCTCCCCCAGGACTTTGATCATTTCCTGTCCCACGGCGCCGGTGGCGCCCAGGACGGCAACGGTATATTGTTTCATGTTTGTTCCTCCCAAATTCACTTGGTTACGAAGCTGTTATAGAGCACCCGGATGGCCTCTTTGAAGTCGTGATTGTCCACGCCGAAAATGATGTTCAGTTCATCGGGGCCCTGGTTAATCATGCGGATGTTGATGCCGCTTTCACCGAGGGCGGCAAAGATCTTGCCGGAGATACCGGGACGGAAGGCCATTTTCCGGCCGACGGCGGCAACCACGGCGATCTGATGGTGGACATCCAGGCTGTCGGGCTCCGCCTCTTTCTGAATTTCCGCCATAATGGTGTAAAGGTCCTTCTCAATGGCGGCAGTGGGCAGAACCACGGAGACGTTATCAATGCCGTTGGGCACATAGTCCACGGAGATGCCGTGGCGCACCAGCACGTTGAGGACCTTCTGCAGGACGCCTACCTGGTTGGACATACCGCGCTTGGTCATGGAGATAATGGAAAAATCCTTCTTGCCCGTGATGCCGGTGATGAATCGGTCGGGGTCCGAATCCTCGGTGAAGGACTCCTGGATCATGGTGCCGGGGGCCTCCGGGGCGTTTGTGTTGCGGATGTTCACGGGGATGTTCTTTTCCCGGACAGGGAAAATGGAATCCTCGTGGAGGACCTGGGCGCCGGAGTAGCTCAGCTCCCGGAGCTCGTCGTAGGTCACCTCGGGAATGGCCTGGGGATCGTCCACGATTCTGGGGTCCGCCATGAGAATGCCGGAGACGTCGGTCCAGTTTTCGTAGACCGCGGCGTCCAGTGCCGCCGCCGCCAGAGCGCCGGTGATGTCGCTGCCGCCCCGGGAGAAGGTGTGGATGGCCCCGTCGGGCATGACCCCGTAGAATCCGGGAATCACCGCACCGTAGCCCATAATGACATGGTGCCGCAGGGCTTCATAGGAGGCTTCCTTGTCCACCGTGCCATCAAAGCGGAACTTCACCCAGTCGGCGGCGTCTACAAACTGGAAGCCCAGATACGCCGCCATGAGCTTGGCGGAAAAATACTCGCCCCGGCTCACCAGTTCCTCCTGGGTCACCTTTTTGTCGTTCAGGCGCTGCTTCAGGTCATACAGTTCCCCCTCGATGGGCAAATCCAGGCCCAAATCGTCCCGGATGTCCAGGTAGCGGGAGGCAATCATGTCGAAAACGCCGGAGCAGTCCACACCATACTGGATGTGGGCATAGCAGAGATAGAGAAGGTCCGTGATCTTATGGTCGGCGGCAAACCGCTTTCCGGCGGCGGAGACCACCACCACCTTGCGCTCGGGGTCCGCCATGAGGATCTCCCGGATTTTCCGGTACTGCCCGGCGTCCGCCATGGAGGAGCCGCCAAATTTGACTACTTTCATGCTTCTTTTCTTCCTTTTCGTTGTTTAGCTTTCACGCAGGGCCGCAATAAAGGCCGTGGGATTTTCTTTCAGCCAGGCGTGCATCTCCCCCACGGAAACCGGCTTCGTAATCACGGCCTGGCCCCACTTTTCGGCAGTCTCTCCGGTCCAGTCTCCGCGGACGTAGTAGCAGAGCTTTTCCTCATTGGTGGCCGCCACTTTTCCGCCGTAGGGTGCGTAGAATCCCTTGCCGTTCAGAACGTCACACAGGTCCTCCACCACATTGTATGCGGTGGGATAGCGGCCTGCACCCTGGCCGTAGAAACTCATTTTGTCGGAAACTTCCCCCAGGAAGGTAATGAGGTTAAAGTTCAGGGGCACCGCCGCTTCCATCTCCCCGGCCTTCACCAGGGTGGGCTGGACGTAGGCACTGCAGCCGTCCTGATTGCGCTTGCCTGTGGAAATCAGCTTGCAGACATAGCCATGGGCGGTAAAGTTCGCCACGTCCTCGGCGCTGATGTTCCGGATTCCCGCCACGGGAACGGTCTCTTTTTCCAGAGATACGCCGAAGGCAATGTTGGAGGACAAGATGACCTTGTGCCAGGTGTCAATGCCGTCAACGTCGGTGGAGGGATTGGCCTCGGCGTAGCCCAGGGCCTGGGCCTGAGCCAGGGCGTCGGCATAGTCCTGGCCGTTTCTCGTCATATTGTCCAGGATATAGTTGCAGGTGCCGTTCATAATGCCGCCGACCTCCTGAATTTTCTGGACCCGGCGGGAGCGCTCCAGCTCGGAGAGCCAGCCGATGCCGCCGCCAACCGCCGCGGTGCAGCGGAAACGGACGCCTTTTTCCAGGGCCAGGGGCAGAAGCTCGTCATAGAAGGTGCATACCAGGGCTTTATTGGAGGACACCACGTTCTTTCCCTCTTCCAGGGCTGCCCGGACGAAGTCGTAGGCAGGATGCAGACCGCCCATGGCCTCCACCACGGTGTCGATTTCCGGGTCGTTCACAATCTCCGAAAAATCCTTCACCGCCTCGGCGTCGGGAAGGGAGATATCCTCCAGGCACAGGACCTTTTTCACCTGCATATCGTCCCGCCCGGAAACAATGTCATAAACGCCCCGGCCAACCACGCCGAAGCCCATGAGTCCAATCTTCATAGCCTATCCTCCAAGATATCAAAATGGATATGGGGGTTTGTGGGGAAAAACCATGTGTCCTTCCCGAAAACACTTGCTTTTTTACGAAAAACAGTATATCATATACCTACCCAAATTGCAACTGCACCAAAAAGCCAATCCTGCCCGGGGATTCTCCTACTTTTTGTGCAAATAGTAAAGAAATTTTCAAAATTTCAGGAGGAAGCTATGCGATATCATTCTACCCGCAGCCCCGCTCTGGAAGCGGACAGCGCTCAGGCCGTACTCACGGGCCTGGCCCCCGACGGCGGTCTTTATATGCCGGAACGCATCCCGGCTTTCCACTGGCAGGCCGCCCTGCAGGGCACCAGTCAGGACATGGCTTCGGCCATTTTATCCGCCTTTCTGCCGGACATTCCGGATATGCCCCAGCTTGTGAAACAGGCCTACACAGGAAAATTTGAAACGGAAACCCTGACCCCCAGCGTGTCTGTGGGGGATTTTCAGGTGTTGGAGCTCTTCCGGGGGCCCACCTCTGCCTTCAAGGACGTGGCCCTTTCCATGCTCCCCCAGCTGCTCACCGCGGCGAAACGATGCAAGGGTATTCAGGAGGACATTCTCATCCTCACTGCCACCTCCGGCGACACCGGCAAGGCGGCGTTGGAAGGGTTCCACGACGTGCCCGGGGTCCGCATCTGCGTATTCTACCCCCACGGCGGCGTGAGCCAGGTCCAGCGCGCCCAGATGGTGACCCAGGAGGGTTCCAACGTTGCCGTGTGCGCGGTGCGGGGCAATTTTGACGACGCCCAAACCGGGGTGAAGAACATCTTCGCCGCCTGCCAGGGAAAGGCTCTCCCCTTCCGGCTGTCCTCCGCCAACTCCATCAACATCGGAAGACTGGCTCCTCAGATTATGTACTACTTCCGGGCCTACCGGGACCTGCTGGATGCCGGGAAAATCGCCCTGGGAGACACCGTGAATTTCTCCGTACCCACAGGAAACTTCGGCGACATTCTCGCCGGATACCTGGCAAAGCTTCTGGGGCTCCCTGTGGGGACCCTCATCTGTGCCTCCAACGCCAACAAGGTCCTGACGGACTTCATCCGCACAGGCACCTATGACCGCCGCCGTCCGCTGTACAAGACCACCTCCCCCTCCATGGACATTCTGGTGTCCTCTAACCTGGAGCGGCTTCTGTATCTGCTGTCCGGGGATACGGAGTTGGTGGCGTCTCTTATGAAAAAACTCAATGCGGAGGGTGTTTACACCGTTCCTTCGGAACTGCTTCAAAAGATTCAGAAGGAATTCTGGGCCGCGTACTGTGACGACCGCCGGGCCGCCCAGGTCATGGGCCGGGTTTACAGGGATTACGGCTACCTCTGTGACCCCCACACTGCCGCCGGCTGGGCCGCCGCCGAAGACTATGTAAAGGAGACCGGGGACCACGCTCCCATGGTGGTTCTCTCCACCGCCTCTCCTTATAAATTCCCCAGTGCGGTGCTCTCCGCCATCGGCGGCGACACCTCCGGAACCGAGTTCCAGCAAATGGAGCGGCTGAGCCAGCTCACCGGCGTTCCCGTGCCCCGGAACCTGGCCAATCTCCAGGGAAAGCCCGAGCGCCACACTGCCGTCATTGACAAAGACGCCATGCTCTCCTATGTTCTGGAGCTGTGAGGTGGGCCATGAAAAAAGTAACCATTCGCGTACCTGCCACCACGGCAAACCTGGGGCCGGGCTTTGACGCCTTCGGCTGTGCCCTGAGCCTTTACACCGACGTTACCTTTGAGGAAACGGACAGCGGCCTGGAAATTACAGGCTGTGACGAGGAATTTTCCGGTCCCGACAACCTGGCCTATACCTCCTACTGCGCCGTGCTGAACACCATGAGTGAAGAGGTCCGGGGCGTGAAAATCCACATCGACGCCCACATTCCCATTTGCCGGGGGCTCGGCTCCTCCGCTGCCCTTCTGGTGGCCGGGGCCATGGGTGCCAATGTGCTCCGGGGCAACAAGCTCTCTACCCAGGGTCTTCTGAACATCACCAACGCCATGGAAGGCCACCCCGATAACCTGGCTCCCGCCTTTTTCGGCGGCCTCACCGCCTCCATGGTAGACGGCGGCCTTCCCAAGTGCGTCAGCTTCCCTCTGCACCCGGACTGGGAATTTCTGGCACTGATTCCCGACTTTAACCTGGCGACTTCCCTGGCAAGAAGTGTGCTTCCCCAGCAGGTAAGCCGGGCCGACGCCATTTACAACATCTCCCACGGCGCTCTGGTGCTGAAGGCTTTGGAGCTGGGAGACGAGCCCCTGCTGCGAAACGCCATGCAGGACCGCCTGCACCAGGGCTACCGGAAAAAGCTCATTCCCGACTATGAGAAAATTGAGGCCCTGGTACGCACCACCGGCGCTGCCTTCTGCCTCAGCGGCGCAGGCCCCACCCTGCTGTGCATCACCAGAAATCCGGGTCTGGAGGAAAAGCTTTCCAAGAAGCTGGACGCCATCACCGAAAACAACTGGCAGATGCTCCCAATGCACGTGGAATTCCAGGGGGCCCATGTGATTTCCGCGGAATAAGAAACAAGCCACGGCTGACAGCACAGTCAGCCGTGGTTTTTGATACCCTCAGGCTATTGAATGTTTTTTCATCCCTCTGTCATACAACAAATTTACCGGTTAGTACAGTCAGCTGTACTAATTTATCGGAAAGCCGTCCTATAATAACCCCATCACAAAGGTTTGGGGTGAGGGATGTGCAATTAAATGAGGCGGTGAGCCGTCGGCTCCGAGAACTGATGGCCGAAAAGCACATGACCGGCTATGCCCTCAGCGCTAAAAGCGGCATCCCGAAATCCACCATCGGCAACATTCTGAACTGCACCTTTGATTCCATGAAGCTCCGGGTCCTTCACGACATCTGCCAGGGGCTGGGCATCGGCATCCCCGAATTCTTTGCCTCTCCCCTCTTTGAAGAAGACAATCTGGAACCCTAAAACCGGGACCCTGCAAACCGCAAGGTCCCGATTTTCTTTGTCAAGGCTTTCAAAATCCCGTCCAAATCCGGGCAGCTTATGCTTTTTCTTGCGAACAGTTGCAATGCAGATATTTCCGTGCTATACTGAACATAAGTTATGGAAAAAGGAGCAAGCGTATATATGTATCGTCCCATCTGATTTTTGCCATATAGAATCAGGCGCTGAAAAACAGCGCCTGGTTGTTGTGCACAAAATCAGAAAGGATTTAAAAAAGTGAAGAAGAATATCTACATAATGTACGCCATTGGGCTTTTGCAGGGAATGGTGTTTTATGGTCCCATTGCCACACTGTACCGTCAGGCCCAAGGGGTTACGGTGTTCGAGATTACCCTGATTGAGAGCATTTCTCTGGCACTGTGCATTGCCCTGGAAGTTCCCTGGGGTGTTGTAGCGGACAGAATCGGATACCGGAAAACCATGATTTTCTGCTGCTCGCTGTATTTTGTATCGAAAATCCTGTTCTGGCAAGCCACGAATTTTTGGTGGTTTCTGGCGGAGCGGATTTTGCTCAGTGTGGTCATTGCCGGAATGTCCGGTGTGGACAGCAGCATACTGTACTTGTCCTGCCAGGGACGCAGCAGCCAAAGGGTATTTGGGATCTACAGCGGCATGGGCATGGCAGGACTGCTGATAGCGGCGGGAGTATTTTCCCTGGTCGTCCGGGACAATTACCCGCTGGCAGCATTTTTGACGGTGATCAGCTATGCACTGGCGGCGGTGCTTTCTTTGGGTCTGACGGAAGTAAAGCAGGAGACACAGCCGCAGCATCACGGGCAGCTGCGCAAGGCTTTGCCCAAGGGCAGCCTGGTGCTGTTTTTGCTGGCGGCCGCCTTTCTCGCAGAGACCCACCAGACCATTACGGTTTTTCTCAACCAGCTGCAATATCAGCGCTGCGGCATGGGAGAAGGGGCCATGGGCTGGGCATATATTCTGGCCACCATCCTGGGACTGAGCGGAGTTTTCTCCGTCGGAGTCACAAAACGCACGGGAATATTGGGCGGCTGCCTGCTCTTTTGCGGTCTCTCCATTGGGGCGTGCCTGGTGCTGGCGTGGACCCGGAGCAGGACGGCTTCCGTGGGAAGCATCCTGCTGCTGCGGCTGTCCAACACCTTATTTCAGCCCTTCCAGGCGCAGATGCAGAACCAGCAGATTCAGACAGAAAACCGGGCAACGGCCTTAAGCGTCAATGCCATGCTGATGGACTGCGTTGCCGTGGGCAGCAATCTGGTCTTTGGCGCTTTGTCAGAGTATTCCTTAACAGCGGCCTTTGTCTTTGGCAGTGCCCTCAGCGGAGCAGCCCTTGTGTTGCTGTTGTTGTGGCATCGAACGACCCTCTTGAAATAATCAAATGATTGAATCGCCCTGCCGGACAGAACGGCAGGGCGATTTTCCAGAAAAGGGCAGAAAAAGCCTCGCAGAGTTTGCCGCCGTTGGCGGCAAATAGAGTCCAATCCGTTTTCTGCCGGGGCGTGTACCGGGCAGAAAACACTTCTCAGACTGCAAGTGTGGAATTTGCCCCCATCGGGGGACAAATTATGCGCGCAGCAGGCTGCCAGAGTTTGTCGGAAAAGCCCGAAGGGGTTTTTCGACAGTCTCAAAAAGAGGAAGCGGCGAACCGCTTCCTCTTTTATTTTGGGAAGAGAAATTACATCTCGAAGGGCTCCATGCCGAGGACGGGGTGGCCGACCTCAGACAGGTAGTTCAGCAGCTGTTCGGGATCCTCGGTGCAGATGGTTTCATCGGCAATCATGTCGGTGAAGTTCTCAACGCCGTACATCTCCAGAGCGGTCTTGTCCAGGCGCTCACGCATCTGATCCTTCAGCATCTTGGGCATCCAGACGATACGGCCGGGGCCGCCTTCAGCAGCGATAAACTTGTGGGAAGCGATGAAGTGCTTGCCGTGGCCCATGAAGCCGGGCGTCTGCACGCCGCCGCCGGTCATGGAAGCCATCTCGGAGAAGCTCATGCCCAGAGGCGTCATACCGGCATGCTCACGGCAGGTGATGACAACGCCCATAGAGACAGGCTCAACACCGCAGATACACTCGAAGCAGCCGCAGGAGGTCATGGGATCCTGGAACAGGGAGTACAGGGTCACGTGCTCCAGAGCGCCGTGGCTGTACTTCTGGACAGCCTCATCCACAGTCTCGAAGCGGCCCAGCTTTTCGTCCAGGCAGCCTTCCTTCTTGATGGGCTGGCAGGGACCGGCGGGGTCCAGTTCCTTGGTGGCCTTGGCATCCAGCCAGGACACAGCGCCGCACAGACCCAGACGCTCGGGGGTAACGATACAAACGTGGCTGGGGGAGAAAGCCTGGCACATAATGCAGGTGTAGTAAGTATCCACGGACTCGTCGGTCATGGAAGCCAGACGGGCGTCACGCTTGTCGAACACTTCGTTGGCGGCAGCACGCAGCTTGGCGTTCTGCTCGGGATCCACAATGATGCGGACCTGGCACTTGTCCACAACGGCCTCGAACTCGCTCTTGATCTTAGCGTACAGCACTTCGCCGATGTGGCGGAACTTGAAGCCGGCCTCGAAGTCAGCCTTGCTGATACGGATACGGATCATGTCACGCTGACCGGTGTGCATAACGCCCTCGATGCAGTTGAGCCAGGAGTGAATCTTACGCTCCATGACGGACTCGAAGTCGGGCTGCATAGCCTTGCCGGCCACTTCCACGGTGTAGGACAGGGAAATCTTGGAGCCCACGGGGATCTCGTCGATTTCGGGACCCACAACCTCGATCTTGTGGTCTTCCACTTCGGCGGCTTCCTTGGTCTGGACCAGCTCAAAGCAGTCCACACGGGAGCCGTCCACTTCCACCTGCATATCGCCGCGGCGGATGATTTCGCCTTCGAAGGCGGAGGCGAAGGACACGGGAATGTCGATCTTGGTGATCTTGATCTTGATGTCACGGGCTTCCAGAGAGGTGGCGTTCCACTTGGAAACATCCAGCTGCTGGATCAGGGACTTGGGAACCCGGAACATATTCTCGGTTTCGTTGGAGATAACGGGGAAGCCCAGGGCGATGGCGCCGGCGCCGCAGGCCACGATCACGTCGTCCAGAGGCTTGAAAGCGTTGACGAAGGCGGGCACACGCTCCATGGTGTACTTCATCAGGTTGCCGGCATCACCGGGGGTGATGTTGCCGAAGATCAGGGCTGCCCGGAGAGCCACGCTGACCACATGGATGACGGAGGTCACGTCCTTGCCCAGAGGCACCACACGGACGTTGTCACCGGTCTTGTAGTTCTTTTCAACCAGCTGGTCGATGACGCCGCCTACCAGGGTCACCAGCATGCCCTGAGTCTGGTAGCTCTTCACCAGTTCCACAGCCTCGTCAGCGCTGGGAGCGGAGCCCAGGATGACAGCCACGCCGGGGATATCGCCGGTAACCAGAGGCACGCCCAGGTTCCGCACGAAAGCGTCGGAGATGTGGCCGTAGCAGGGAGCCTCGTAAGGAGTGGCGCCGTTCATGTACTTCAGAGCCTCGATGAACTCTGCGCACAGGGCAGTGGCCACGCCGGACATGAAAGCGTCGTGCAGCCGCTTCTCCCGGGTCATCAGGGACTTGATGACGTCCAGGGCGGCCTTCATCTCGCCCAGGGTGGTGACCTTAACGCCGGTCACCGCATAGTAGCAGGGCAGAGCGTAGGCCGTTTCCGGGAAGGCAACAGCCTGGCTCTCGCCGTACTGGGCGATTGCGTTATCCACGGCGGCTACGGTCAGGCCGTATACGGCATCGTTACCGCCAAAAACTCTATCAAAAAGTGTCACGATATTTCCTCCTATTGTTCGTCACGGTCTAAAATGGCTTTGATTTTCCGGATCTCTTCGATTGCCGTGGGGCTGAAATCGTAGGGAGATTTTCCCTGACGGTCGGCGTCCATGACCTCCAGATTGTAGTGGATGAAGCCCAGAAGATCCTCCGCCGGGATGGCGCCCCGGACGAAAGCCTCGTCCTTTTCATCGCGCACCTTGTTGGCCACCACCCGAACCTGCTTGACCCCCAGGTCGGCGGCCAGACGCTTCACGTTGTGATAGGTCTGTACCGAACGGGCACCGGGTTCGATGACCACGATGAACTGATCCATGTTGGCCGCGGTGCCCCGGCCCAGGTGCTCCAGACCCGCCTCCATGTCCATGATGACCACATCGTTCTTCCGATAGGTCAGGGCGGAGAGAATGGCCTTGAGCATCACGTGCTCCGGACAGACACAGCCGCTGCCGCCCACGTCCACGGTGCCCATCACCAGCAGCTTTACGCCGTTGATCTCCTTGGAGAAGGTGTCGGGGATGTCCGCTACGTAGGGGTTCAGCTTGAAGAACTTGTTGGCGGCGTTGGCGCCGGTGCGTTCTTCCACCAGGGTGCGCATTTTGGAGATGGGGACGATGGCGTCCACCTCTTCCTGGGTCAGGCCAAGAGCCAGGCCCAGGTTGGCGTCAGGGTCCACATCGGCGGCCAGGACCGTCCGGCCCTCGTCGGCATACAGCCGGGCCAATGTGGAAGCCAGGGTGGTTTTGCCCACGCCGCCCTTACCGGTAATCGCTAGTTTCATTGGAAAAAGACCTCGTGCTTAACAGATTTGTAAGTAAGATCAGATGCCCAAAGCGTCCCGCTTGGCCTCGATGCAGGCGATCATCTTGTCGCCCAGGGACTCGATATCGGTATCCACCACGAACTTGGCTTCCACCCAATCCTTGATGCCGTGCTCGCCCTGCAGCAGGTTTGCCACTTCTTCGGAGCCCTTGGTGTAGGGATCCACGCCCAGGAAGGTTTCAATACCGGTAGCCACAACGTAGTTGCCGATGGAGACGGCCTTCTCGGACATCCATTCGGGAGCGCAGCCCACCACAGGC
>DVJG01000014.1 GCA_018710805.1 Candidatus Faecousia faecipullorum | reverse complement strand
GTCCGCCTTTTGGAGCAATTCCCGGGCGTAAATCTCCCGCCCCTGGTCAATGGCCGTCTTTGCCAGGCGCAGATGGCAGAGGGCCCAGAGAAGGTGCGCTTCCCGGTCAAAGACCACATCCCCCTCCTGGTATCCCGCCAGTGCCTGGACCGCCTGGGCCGTTTCTCCAGCATCATAGAGCTGTCGGGCCGATGCCATCACCGCCTGGTTGGGTGAAACCACGCTTTCCTCTTCCAGAAAATAGGAAAGGGGCTTTTGGAGCCTGTCCGCCAGGTAAGTTAGCGTCCCCAGCGACGGCTTTGCACAGCCGGTTTCAATCAGTGACAGCATATTCCGGGTAATCTCCTCCCCGGCAAGCTGCCGCTGGCTGAGGCCAGCTTCCAGGCGGGCTTTTTTCAGCTTTTCTCCAAGTTCCATAGGCGCGCTCCTCAGCTAGTAAATAAAATTTACCTTATTGTACCACAAAGGCCCAGGGTTTTCCACAGTTAGAAAAAAATTATTTGCTATTTTTCCCGCTATGGTTTATAACATTAGTATCGACTATAGAATGGAGAATTCCTATGAATACAAAAGAGCTGAAATCCCGTGCCATCCAGCGCCTGGAGGGCGCCGCTCAGGCCGGAAAAATTGTGCTGATCTACTGCGGACTGGTTCTGGGCTCCGCGGCGGCGGTGACTGTGGTCAATTACCTGCTGGGCCTCGTCATCAATCAGTCCGGCGGCCTGGGCAACATGGGCCTGCGGACCATGCTGTCCACGGTTCAGACCCTGCTTCCCCTGGTACGATCCCTCATAATTATGGCCATCGACCTGGGCTTCCTTGCCGTCATGCTCCGCATTGCCCGGGGACAGTATGCCTCTCCCCAGACCATCCGGCTGGGCTTCGCCCGGTTCTGGCCCCTGCTTCGGCTGCAAATTCTGAAGGGTCTGATTTTCTTCGGCATTGCGCTGTTTACCAACTACGCCGCCATGGCAATTTTCTTCCTGACTCCTCTGGGAAAACCCGCCGTTTCTGCGCTTCTGCCCCTGGTGAACAGCGGCGTGACTGACCCTGCCGCCATTATGGCCTCTGAGGCCTATGGAGATTTTCTGGCGGCCCTTCTGCCCATGCTTGCCATCTGGGCGCTTCTGTTTCTGCCCACAGCGGCGCCTGTGGCCTATCGGTACCGTATGGCTTACTATCTCCTCATTGACAATCCCCGGATGGGGGCCATGGCTGCCATGCGGGAGAGCCGCTTTTTGATGCAGGGCCGAAAGGTACAGCTCTTCCGGCTGGACCTGAGCTTCTGGTGGTACTATGCAGCCCTGTCCCTGGCAACGGTTGTATGCTATGGGGACCAGATTCTTCCCATGCTGGGGGTTTCCCTCTCCGGCGACTGGGGTTTCTTCCTGACATATGGAGCCTATCTCCTGCTGGAGTTTGCCATCTATTATCTGCTCCGCTGCCGGGTGGAGGTTACCTATGCCCTCTACTACGACGATATCCGCCCCAAGGAAACCTCCGACGGCGTGGTGCTGGGAAATATTTTTCAGATGTAACCACATAAAAGAGCCTGGACCAAAGTCCAGGCTCTTCAGCTTGTCAAAAAAGCCTCGCAGAGTTTGCCGCCAGAGGCGGCAAATAAAATCCAATGCGTTTTCTGCCGGGGCACGTACCTGGCAGAAAACACTTCTCAGGCTCCAAGTGTGGAATTTGTCCCCTAACAGGGGATAAATTATGCGCAGGAGACTGCAAAACACCTGTCAAAAAGCCCCGGAGGGGATTTTTGACAGTTTAAGAGCCTGGACTAAAGTCCAGGCTCTAAATTTATCCCTGCTTGGGGTTGGGTCCCCACTGATTGGCCGGGGCGCTGTCTTTACAGAACTGAATCAGAAGAATGATCTGGCCCACAATGGGCAGGAAACTCCACAGAATCCAAACCCAGGACTTACCCACATCGTGGAGACGGCGGACGGAAAGTGCCAGGTTAGGCACCAAGATCGCCAAGGACCACAGGTTGGAAATACTCCAATGAATCTCGCTCAGAAGGATGCTCACAATACCGACAAAAAGCGTTGCCCACCAGTATTCGCTCCGGCGGCTGCGGCCGTTAAAGTCCGCGTAACGCTTGAAGAACAGGGAAACAGCCTGGCCAAACCCGATCTTGGGTACAGGCTTTGTGTAGCTGGTCTGCTGCTGGTAGGTGGTGTAGGAATTGCTTTGGGTCTCGCCAATGGATGCGCCGCAGGCATCGCAGGTTTTGGCATTGTCCGGCAGGATATTGCCGCATTTGGGACAGAACATAGTTTTCCTCCTTCTTATTCTATAATGGTACCATCGGCATGAAACAGGGGCAGCTTTTCCAGGTAGGTAAGGTCAGGGCGGTCCTGGGCCTCGCCTTCGGCAAGGATGGCCATGCGGCCTACAATCTGTCCGCCAGCCTTTTCCACAAGGGTCTCCAGGGCTTTCAGGCTCTCTCCAGTGGAGATTACGTCATCCACAATGAGAATTCTCTTGCCCTTCATCAGTGCAGCGTCGGCGCCGTCCAGGAACAGCTTCTGCTCCTTGGCTGTGGTAATGGACTGGACCGTGACGGAGAAAATGTCCCGCATATAGAGTTTGGGACCTTTTCTTGCCAGAATGTATTTTTTATCCCCATGCTGGCGGGCCATTTCGTGGGCCAAGGGGATGCCTTTGGCCTCAGCGGTGATGATGTAGTCGTACTGGGGTGCCAGCTTCAGCAGTTCCTGTGCACAGGCCACGGTGAGCTCCTGATCGCCGAAAATGACAAATCCGGCAATAGACAGGTTTTGATTCAGGGGGCAAATGGGAAGATCCCGCTCCAGGCCTGCGACAGTCATATGGTAGTACATGGGAATCGCACCTTTCTGTTTCTGAGATAATTTTATTATACTATCCCCACATCAAATGTCAAGAAAATGCGCGCAAAAGGAAAACCCCAGGCCACAATCAGCCTGGGGTTTCCTTGCAAAAGAAATTGGAAAGAAGAGAGGTAGAAAAAGAGGATCTACGGAATGGAAAGGAAGCGGCTCACGGCTTCCGCCGCCTTTCTGATAATCAATATAAAGGACACTTTTGAACGGCAAATCACCAAATTGTGAACTTTTATGGGAAAACAAGTATCATTTCGCAGATTTTCTCCCCGGCAAGGAGAAAGCCCCGGCATGCTGTACCGGGGCTTCCCTGCGATGGAAATAGAAAGAAGAGAGGTAGAAAAGAGGATCTACGGAAAGGAAAGATGCGGCTCACGGCTTCCGCAGCCTTCCTATGCTTAGAGTAAAATAGGACTTTGAACGTGCTGTCACAGAATTGAAAACAAAATACGACAAATTTATGAACCGGCCAGCCGGGCCTTCCGCTAAGCCAAACGTTCCTTAAAAGTACAGCTCCGTTGCCAGATTTCCGTGGACATACCAGCACACGGCCTTGCGGACAAAGTCCTCGGTGACCCCGAAGCGCTCCGCCAGCTGCCAGATTTCCACGCACCCTTCCGCCACGGCCTCGTCCAGATCGTCCATGGGTATCAGGGCCTCCACGGCCCATTTGTCCGCCCGGTTCTCGTGACGGCGGCGGCTGTCTACGGCGGCGTAGCGGTTATAAAAGCTGCCCGTGAGGCAGTGCCCCAGCTCATGGCTCAGGTGGACCCGCTCCTGAGCGCCTCCGTCCCGCACCTTCTCGTCCATGCCGATGGCGCACTTTCCTTCCGCGCTCATCACCGACATGGAGCCGGTCTTGGGAAGCGGGAAAACCCAGACCGGAATATTCTCTTTGCTGGCTAGTTGGTAGAGTTCTCCGATCCGCATGGTTTCTCCTTCTTGTCTGCCTCCCGGAGCTTCACAAAGGCGGCAAACCGTTTCACTTCTTCGAACATTTCGTCCGTGATCTCCCCGTCGCCGCCAAAGAGGGCAAATTTAATGTCCTCATCGCTGACCCCTCGGCTTCCGCGGTCATCGCTCTTGCCCAGCAGGTAGTCCGTGGTGACCCCAAAGTAGTCCGCAAGTTTCCCGGCGGTGGTGCCGTTGGGCTTTCCTCCCGCCTTCCATTTGGCCACCGCAGAACGGTTCAGACCGATGTCCGTGCAGGCACGGTAGACACTGATATTCTTCTCGTCGCAGAGGCTCTGGAATCTGTCAAAAAACACAAAAGCTCCCCCTTATTTTTGTGCGGATTTCATGAGATTCCAAAAGTAACCTCTTCCCCCTTGACAGGTGACTTTTGTCGTGGTATGATAGGCTCATGCAGGTTACTTAAGTAATCAAATCCACCTATTAATGTTTCTCTCCAAAGAAATCATAGCACATTTGGTTACAAAAGTCAACAATCGTCGCAGATTGTTGTACCCTTGCAGCGGGGCCTTGGATTTAAATTTATTATAACACAGGTCCTGTCCAAAAAAACGGATAGATTTAAGGAGGATATCACTATGACAACTGTGGAAAGAGAACTGGCAGCCCTGATGAAGCTTATGTCGGCCCAGCAGGAATCGGAACGCCAAGCCGCCCGCCGGGAAATGGAAGCCATTTTAAACGCCGGAAGGCCTCAAGCCTGCCGGACACCGGAGCCCATTATCCGAAAAATTCTCATTGACCTGGGTGTGCCGGACCATCTCCGGGGCCACGCCTATGCGGTGGAGGCAATTTTGCTGACGGTGGAGGACCGGGCATATATCCGAAGCGTCACCTTTGGGCTCTATCCCCAGGTTGCGGCAAAATTCAACACCACTGCGGCCCGGGTGGAGCGGTCCATCCGCTACCTCATCGACGTGACCTGGACCTACGGCGATCTGGACCAGCAGATGCGTTATTTCGGCGGCATCTCCAGAAGCCAGCAGGGAAAGCCTACCAATGCAGCCTTTATCGCCAGAATTGCCAATGAGGTGCTCATGCAGATGGGCCAGGCTGCCTGACAGCTCAGGGAAATTCCATCCGACAGCACAAAGGCACGCCTGTCCCTTAAAAGACAGGCGTGCTCTTGATTACTTTTTAGTTTGCTCCATCCAGCAGGTATGTATTTCTCCGGAGCATTGCCGTCCGGCACTTGTCGCAGAGGTAGCCGCCTTCCAGGATGGTGGTGCTTCCGTCGCCGCAGCGGTCGCAGAAGGGGATGGTTTTGATTTTGTAGTCGAAGATCCAGTAGCCGCAGCAGGCCTTGGTCACATCGGACCAGGCGTGGCGGTCCTGCTTGTGGGCCTCGATACGCTTGTAGTTATAGAGATTGGAATCCCGGACCTGAACCGTGTCGTCCTCGGGAAAGTATTTTTCCACCACCAAATAGTGGCCGCCCCGGGTCCAATAGCCCACGGTCTGGACGGACACCACGATTTTTCCCTCTTTCAGGGCTTCCAGTGCCTCATCGGCCTTTTGGGCCCGCTTTAGGCAGTAGAAGCCCAGGGCTGCAGCTTCCTTGGGGAAGATGGTGCCGTCGGTGCCGTTTTCATGGCAGTAATTGCCATATCGGGCGCTGAGCATCGGCGGCGTGTATTCTTCATCCGCCATATAGGTGGCCAGCATGGCAAGGGAGGTGATGCCGCAGCCATGGGAGGACAGGCGATAGTTGCCGTAGGGCGTTTTGCCGTAGTCCTGCTGAAGATAGACAGGCACCTCCGGGAACCGCTCATGGGCCACATCGGGGTACAGAAGGTCGCTGACGGAGACATTGCCATCTGCGGAGGAAAGGCGAATATCCCCATAGTTCACGGTCATGGGACAGGCTTCTCTTGCCGCGTCAATGAGGGCCTTCTCCTGGTCCTCTTTCCGGGTCTGCTCTGCCTGAGACTGGCTTTCCGTCCGGGAGGCAGCAAAGTAGAGGATGTAAACACCATCCTCGCCGGGGATAATGGTGGTGTCTCCCGGCTGTCTCTCAGCATCAAAGCTCCAGCTGTCCATCTCCTGGGGAAGCTGACCGGGCTTCACATTATTGAGCGTGCCACCGGAGGGTGCAGTAGCCTTGTCCTGGGATTCATCGTGGGCCATGGTGCGGAAGTATGCTTCGTTCCAGTTCCACTGGGCTTTTGCCTTGGCAAGGAGCTTTTCCGCTCTCACCTGGCAGTCCTCCATGGACTCCCCTTCCTGGGGCGTCAGGAGAAGCTCCCGGATGTCCACAGTCTTTTCGCCGCCGTCATCAGCAGTTACCGTTTCCTGAGCGTTTTCATCGCCCTCAGCGGTCTCCTCCTCGGCGGGCGCTTCCAGGTGGTAGGTCAGTTCCGTAAAGTACATATAGGCCCGATTCAGAAGCTCTGTCGCAGTCTGCAAATCTTCAGCGGTGGTTCCGAAGGCTTTCAGGGCCATGTCCTGGGCATCGGCATAGCCGCTGTTCTTCGCCAGCTCCTGAAGGGTCTGGGGAAGGTTGTCCAGGTAGGCCTGGTGCATGGTGTTGGGGGAATATTTTCGGTTCTCGCCGTAGAGGAATTTGGTAGCCGGAATGTCCACGATGTACTCCGCGTGCTTTTCAGGGTCCGGCTGGTAGGCCTCTTCCAGAGGCAGATCCACTTCCTGGCTCTGCTGATATAGGGCCTGGGCGGTATGCCAAGCGTTCAGGGCCCGGGAAAGGAAGAATTGCTGCCAGGTTCTGCCATCCTCCCGGAGCTGGGTATCCAGCCCCTGGCTGTAATCCGGCTGAGTACTCTCCTCGCTCTGCTTCCAAGCGGCCACTTGACCCCAGTAGAGGACCTGGAGCTGGCCCATGGTCAGTTCCCCGTTACCGGCTGTGGCCGCAACTGCGCTGGGGCTGGGCTCTCCCGTATAGCTGCCCTTGCAGGTCTCGTCACCGGGGTTTCCATCGGGAGGGTAAGTGGGAAGAACTTCGGTCACTTCGGGAATCGTCGTCTGCTCCGGCGTTTCCGTCTCATCGGGTCCCAGGACACGAGAGACCCCGCAGCCCGTCAGCATCATTGCCGCCAAAACCGCCGCTGCCAGGCAAAGGAATACTTTCTGTTTCATCTTGGTCCTCCTTTTGCAGAATTTTTTGATATTTTACCACATTCCCCCGGGATTTTCAAGGTTTTCTTCCCTTATGTCTACGGATTCCCCCTTGCTTTTTCCTTAAGACTGGGATATAATCTTTATAAAATACTTGAATGGGAGGACCCT
Source organism: Candidatus Faecousia faecipullorum (assembly GCA_018710805.1). GTDB lineage: Bacteria > Bacillota > Clostridia > Oscillospirales > Oscillospiraceae > Faecousia > Faecousia faecipullorum. The sequence continues at coordinate 906 of DVJG01000014.1, read as the reverse complement.
ATGGAAAACGAACAGAACCTGGAAGAGACCGAAATCCTGACCCTCACCGACGAAAACGGCGTAGACACGGATTTTGAATATCTGGACTGCCTGACCTATAACGGGAAGGAATATCTCATCCTCATGCCCGCCGGAGACGAGGATACGGAGATCGTCATTCTGGAGATTGAGCCCGTAGACGAGGAGAACGAGAATTACCTTGCCGTGGAGGACGAGGATACCCTGAACGCCGTGTACGACCTGTTCAAGGAAAAGTACAAAGGCATCCTGACCTTTGAGGATTGACAAGCCTGAGCGCCGCTTCATAGATTGAAGCGGCGCTTTCGTTTTTTTCAGGGTCAGTCTTTCCGGTCTTTACGCAGCCATTTCCGCTGCCGGAGCGCACAGGCCGTTCAGTCCGCTCCGCAGGGTTCGGAGGCTTCTGTCTTCAAAGCCTTCTCTTCCTTGGTGCGTTCTTTTTTTACGTTGCTTTCTCTAACCAAATAAATGGGCCTTCTTTTCGTTTCCAGGTAGGTTTCTGCCAGATATTGCCCCAGGATACCGATTCCCAGCATCTGAATGCCACTCAGAAGCAGAATAATGCACACCAAAGACGGCCAGCCCGCTGTGGGGTCGCCAAAGCAGAGCGTCCGGAAGATAATCACAAAGATCATGATAAAGGCCAGGATACAACAGGCAAGGCCCACAAAAGACGCGATCACCAGAGGCGTTGTGGAAAATGCCACGATCCCTTCCAGCGCATACAGGAACAGCTTCCAAAAGCTCCACTTGGTTTCCCCGGCAACCCGGGGGATGTTCTCATACTCCAGCCACTTTTTTTGGAAGCCGATCCATCCAAAAATGCCTTTGGAGAACCGGTTGTATTCCTTCATTGATAAAATCGCCTGCACAACATCCCGGTTCATC
>DVJG01000013.1 GCA_018710805.1 Candidatus Faecousia faecipullorum | reverse complement strand
CGGTTCTTCGCCGCCCGCAGGAGCCGATAGGAGGTGTTGGGATCGCCTTCAAAATAAAGGACGCAGTCCACCATGTGCTCCAGAACCTTGGGCCCCGCGATATTGCCGTCCTTATTGATGTGGCCCACCACGAACACGGTGATGCCCTGGGATTTGCTCAGCTGCATCATGGTCATTGTGCAGTCCTTCACCTGGGACACGCTGCCGGGAGAAGATTCGTTTTCCTCATTGTACAGGGTCTGGATGGAGTCCACAATGAGAATATCCGGTGCCATCTCCTCCGTAGCCTCCACCACGTCGGAAAGCCTGGTTTCGGAAAGGATGTAGAGCTCCTCCGGGAACACCCCCAGCCGTTCCGCCCGGAGTTTTAACTGCCGTTCGCTTTCCTCACCGGAGACATAAAGCACCCGGCGGCCGGAGCAGAGACTATTGCAAATTTGAAGAAGCAAAGTGGACTTGCCGATGCCCGGGGCGCCGCCTACCAAAACCAGTGACCCGGCTACTGCGCCGCCGCCCAGGACCCGGTCCAGCTCCCCCATGCCCGTGGAGAACCGGATTTCCCCACCACCGGAGACCTCCCGGATGCGCTGGGGTTTCCGGCTCTGGCCCACAGGAGCGGGCTTCGCTTTTCCCACAGCCACAGGTTTTTCAATATGTTCCTCCATGGTGTTGAAGGCGCCGCAGCTGGGACAGCGACCCATCCACTTGGGGGTCTCATAGCCGCAGCTGGTGCAGAAAAACACAGTTTTTGTCTTAGCCATTGTGATACAGCTCCTTGTATTCCTTCGTATAGTCCCGGCCCATGTTCCGAAGGTGCTTCGCCTCATAGGCCCGGGATATCTCATCCGGCGTTACATGAAACCGCAGCAGAACCTCCTGATAATACATAAGCACATCGGCCATCTCCTCCAAAAAGGCGCTTCGCACATCCGCATCGGACAGGACTGCGTCACAGCCCTTCTTTTTCAGAATGGCGATGACCTCCCCGATTTCCTCTACCATGTAGAGAATGAAATCCCGGCCATATTCCGGTTCCATAGGAGACCATTGGTTTTCGTGAAGGGCAAAAAGCGCCTTCTGCATATCCATCATCTGGGAAATCGAGAGGTCCATGTTTTTTCCTCCTGGCTGTTTTTCTCCATTATACCAGCAAATTTCCCACGGGTCAACGTCAGAAAGCCCTGCCTCCTGAAGGGAAGCAGGGACAGTTCTCACAGGTCTATGGCCGGGTTCATGTAGTACACATTTTTGGGGTTCAGCTTTTCCCGCAGCAGCTGAACGGCTTCGCCGAAGCGCTGGAAGTGGACAATCTCCCGTTCCCGCAGGAACCGAATGACATCGCTGACATCCGGGTCGTCGGATAGCCGAAGGATGTTGTCATAGGTCACCCGGGCCTTTTGCTCGGCGGCCATGTTTTCTACCAAATCTGCCATAGGGTCGCCTTTGACCTGAAGCGCAGCGGCACTGAAAGGTGTCCCCGAGGCGGCGGTAGGATAGACGCCCGTGGTATGGTCCACAAAATAGGGTGCAAAGCCAGAGTCCTTGATTTGGGAGTCCTTCAGATTCCGTGTGAGCTGATGCACCAAGGCGCCGATCATCTCTAAATGGCCCAGTTCTTCCACCCCGACATCCGTCAATAGTCCCTTTAATTCGTCAAAGGGCATGGAGTAGCGTTGGGACAGATAACGCAGGGATGCGCCCAGCTCTCCGTCTGGGCCGCCGTACTGGGAGATGATAATGGAGGCAAGGCGGGGGTTGGGATTTTTTACTTTTACCGGGTATTGAAGCTTTTTGTCATACTGAAACATACTTAGTCCTCCCTATTTTCGCAGAATTCCCAGGGCCAGGGATCGTCCAGCCAATTGTAGGTCTTCCCGTTCATGACCTGGGTGTGGTTCAGAGGACCGTGTTTTTTTGCGTAGGCTTCACTGCATCGATTGTACATCTCCTGATAGCGTCGGTACAGCTCCAGAGCCTCCTGATCTTCCCGGTGGGTATCCAGATACAGCACCAGCTCCTGGACTGCAAAGCCCAGGGCCTGCAGCTCGGCCAGTGGCAAATCCGGCAATTCTTTGGCATTGACCATGCCCATGAACGGCAGGTCCAGTCCTGGAAACAGCGTGCCGCGAACCAGGGCTTTTTTTGCCTCATATTTTGGTGGGTCTTCCTCCTGGAAGGGTACATAGGGGTTTGCCAGCGGGGCAAGCGCAGGCAGTCGCCCTTCCCCGCCTGGATTCATGGAAATATCTCGATCCAAAGTCATTCCTCCTTGCAAAAAGCATTTATTTGCCGCTGCGTGTCATTCTATGCCGTATTCTTCCTAATTGTTCAGCGGCATCCATAACGGGCATATCCTTGAGTGAGGTGTTGCACATGAAGAAGGGAACCTGGATCCTATTTTACATTTTGTTCATCGGAAGCGTTGTTTGTCTGATGGAAATCGGAAGCCGGACGGTCACCGTCATGGTGGAAAGCGCTCCCATTTCTCGTCAGAGCTGTATCATTGTGGACCCCGGCCATGGAGGCGAGGACGGCGGCGCAACTTCCTGCACGGGGATTCTGGAAAGCGCCTATAACCTTTCCATCTCCATGCGTCTGAACGATCTGCTGCATCTGCTGGGCTACGACACGAAGCTCATTCGCGCATCCGATACGTCCATCTACACCCAGGGGAAAACCATCGCTCAGAAAAAGGTGTCGGACCTTAAAGAGCGGGTGCGGATCGTCAATGAAACGGAAAATGCGCTGCTTCTGAGTATCCACCAGAACCACTTTTCGGATGCCCGTTACAGCGGGTCCCAGGTTTTTTATGCCGGAACTCAGGGAAGCGAGGATTTGGCAAAGGCGCTGCAATCAGCCCTGACGAAGGTCCTGGACCCGGGAAGCAATCGGACATCGGAAAAAAGCAGCGGCGTCTATCTCATGGAGCATATCATAAAGCCGGGCGTTCTCATCGAGTGCGGGTTCCTCTCCAATCCCGCCGAGGAGGCAAAGCTGCGGGACAAAGCCTATCAGCAAAAACTCTGCTGTGTCATTGCTGCCACTGTGAGCCAATTCCTGAAAGAGCATCCTTCCGATTCATTTAAGATATGACAAAGCGGACGGCAGTCAAAACTACCGTCCGCGCAAATCTTCTGTTACACTCTCCGGCGGGTCATGCTGTCCGCCAGGGAGGCTATGTATGCGGTGTCCTGGAAGGCGCTGAGAGCGTCCATGGCGCAGGCCGTGTATTTCTGCACCAGCTCTTCGCACTTTTCCAGACCATAGAGCTTTACAAAGGTGTTCTTTTCCCCATCGGTGCCCACACCCTTTCCCATTTCCTCCTGGGTGCCGATGACGTCCAGCATATCGTCCCGAATCTGGAAGGCAAGGCCCAGGCCCGCCGCAAACTGGCAGGCGGCGTCGTACTGGGCTTCAGTTCCGCCTCCGGCGATGACGCCCAAGGCGCAGGCGGCATTGATGAGGCATCCGGTTTTCCGGGTCTGAATGTCCAGTACCTCCTGCTCATTCAGCTCCCGCTCCTGGCTCATGATGTCCAGTACCTGACCGCCTACCATGCCCAGGGACCCGGCACACTCAGAGAGCACGCCAATGGCCGTGGCCATATCCTCGGCCTTCGGAAGCTTCGCCGTTGCGGCGACTCCAAAGGCGTCTGTGAGGAGGGCATCGCCTGCCAGAATGGCAAGGGCCTCGCCGTAGATCTTGTGGTTGGTGGGACGGCCCCGGCGGAAATCGTCGTTGTCCATGGCGGGAAGGTCGTCGTGGATGAGGCTGTAGGTATGGATCATTTCAATGGCAGCGGCGAAGGGTGCCGCCTGTTTCCAGTCGGCGCCGCACATCCGGCAGAACTCAAAGGCCAAAATAGGCCGCAGGCGCTTGCCTCCTGCCAGAAGGCTGTACTCCAT
>DVJG01000137.1 GCA_018710805.1 Candidatus Faecousia faecipullorum | reverse complement strand
CGGGCGGGGATAATCACGTCGGTATCCACGTTGTCGGGGTATTTGAAAACGCTGCCTTGGGTTTTCATGGTTCAGACCTCCTTTGGTGCGGTGATATAGCCCGTCAGGGCGCTGGCGGCGGCGGTCAGGGGGCTTGCCAGATACACTTCGCTGCTTACATGGCCCATGCGGCCTACGAAATTCCGGTTGGTGGTGGCGATGCATTTTTCTCCCGCCGCCAGGATGCCCATGTAGCCGCCCAGGCAGGGGCCGCAGGTGGGGGTGGATACCACGGCGCCGGCGTCGATGAAGGCGGTGACGTAGCCCCGCTCCACGCACTCCCGGTAGATCTGCATGGTGGCGGGGATGATGATGCACCGGACTCCGGGGGCGATTTCATGGCCCCTCAGCACCTTGTAGGCCGCCTCCATATCCTCCATGCGGCCGTTGGTGCAGGAGCCGATGACCACCTGGTCAATGGGGATGTGTCCCAGGGCGGAGGCGGGCTTGGCGTTTTCCGGAAGGTGGGGACAGGCCACCGTGGGGACCATGGCGGAAAGGTCAACCGTAATGGTTTTTTCGTATTCCGCGTCGGGGTCCGCCTGGAAAATACGGGGTTCCCGCTGGCATCTGCCGGCCATGTAGGCCTTTGTCTTCTCGTCCACCGGGAAGATGCCGTTTTTGGCCCCGGCCTCAATGGCCATGTTGCAGATGCAGAGGCGGTCGTCCATGGAAAGGGAGGCAACGCCTTCGCCCGTAAACTCCATGCTCTTATACAGCGCGCCGTCTACGCCGATCATGCCGATGATGGTGAGAATCACGTCCTTGCCGCTGCAATTTGCGGGCAGCGTGCCCTTGAGGTCAAACCGGATGGCAGAGGGGACCTTGAACCAGGCAGTACCCGTAGCCATGCCCGCAGCCATATCCGTGCTTCCCACGCCGGTGGAGAAGGCCCCCAGGGCACCGTAGGTGCAGGTGTGGGAGTCTGCGCCGATGATGCAGTCTCCGGCGGTGACCACCCCCTGCTCCGGAAGAAGGGCGTGCTCGATGCCCATTTTGCCCACGTCATAGAAGTGGCTCACGCAGTGGCTGCAGGCAAATTCCCGGCACTGCTTGCTCTGCTCGGCGGCTTTGATATCCTTGTTGGGCACAAAGTGGTCCAGAACAATGGCGATTTTGTCCTTGTTGAAGACCTCCGTAAAGCCCGCCTTTTTAAATTCGTTAATGGCCACTGGGGTGGTGATGTCGTTGCCCAGAACCATGTCCAGCTGCGCCTGAATCAGCTGACCTGCCGCCACGGCGGGAAGTCCCGCGTGGGCGGCGAGGATTTTCTGCGTCATTGTCATTCCCATGGTGTTTTCCTCACTTACTCATATTGTTGAAGGCCGAGATGAGGGCATTGGCGCTGGCCTTGATGATGTCGGTGTCGGTGCCTGCGCCCCAGTGCATTTTACTCTCTTCATCCTCGATGCCGATGTAGGCGGCGGCGGTGGAGCCGGAGTTTCGCTCCTGGACGCTGTGCTCGGTGTAGACCTTCAGCACGTAATTCTTGCCGGAGTATGCCTTCAGGGCATTGCTGACGGCGTCCAGCGTACCGTTGCCCCGGGCGGAAACGGTGGTCTCCCGGCCGTGACGGAGGAAGGTGACCTGGGCCTCCACGGCGCCAGCCTCCTGGTGGAACTTCGTGCCGGAAATCGTCAGGGGGTTTCCGATGTTCAGGTAGCTGTCCATGAAGATGGCGAGAACGTCCTCGCTCTTGAGCTCCCGGTGGTCCCGGTCGGAGATGTCCTTGCAGCGGTAGCTCAAGTCCTCCCGCATTTTCGGCGGCAGGATGTAGCCGTAGGCCTGCTCCAGCAGATACCCGATGCCGCCTTTGCCGCTCTGGGAGTTGACCCGAATGACGTCGGCGTCGTAGGTGCGGCTGATGTCTCTGGGGTCGATGGGGATGTAGGGCACGGTCCACTGGTAGAGGTTCTTCTCTTTGCGCCAGTTCATGCCCTTGGCAATGGCGTCCTGATGGCTGCCGGAGAAGGCGGCGAAGACCAGGGCTCCGGCGTAGGGGCTGCGCTCATAGACGTGCATCCGGGTGCAGGCCTCGTAGGTCTTGCAGATGGCGGGCATATCGGAAAAGTCCAGCTCCGGGTCCACGCCGTGGGAGTACATGTTCATGGCAAGGGTTACGATGTCCACGTTGCCTGTGCGTTCGCCGTTGCCGAAAAGGGTGCCCTCCACCCGGTCGGCCCCTGCCAGCAGCGCCAGCTCCGTGTCCGCTACCCCTGTGCCCCGGTCGTTGTGGGGGTGCAGGGACAATGTCACGTGGTCCCGGTATTTGAGGTTTTCGCTCATGTACTCCACCTGGCTGGCGTAGACATGGGGCAGGCTCATCTCCACGGTGACCGGGAGGTTAATAATGACGTTGTTGTCTTCCGAGGGCTCCAGAACGTCCAGCACTGCGTTGCAGACTTCCAGGGCGTATTCCGGCTCCGTGCCCGTGAAGCTCTCGGGAGAGTATTCAAACCGGAAGTTGCCTTCGTATTCCGCAGCCAGGCGCTTGACCAGCTTGGCACCCTCCACGGCGATTTTCTTGATTTCCTCCTTGTCCTTGCGGAACACCTGCTCCCGCTGGGCCACGGACACGGAGTTATAGAAGTGGATAATGGCGCTGGGAGCGCCTTTGCAGGCGTCGAAGGTCTTGCGGATAATGTGCTCCCGGCACTGGGTCAGGACCTGGACCGATACGTCGGCGGGAATCATGTGATTTTCGATGAGACAGCGAAGGAATTCGTACTCGGTTTCCGAGGCGGCGGGAAAGCCCACCTCAATTTCCTTGAAGCCCACCCGCAGAAGCATGTGGTAAAATTCCAGCTTCTCTTCCAGACTCATGGGGATGACCAGACTCTGATTGCCGTCCCGCAGGTCCACGCTGCACCAGCGAGGGGCTTTTTCGATGTGGTCTTTTTCCACCCACTTCATATGCTTTCCCGGTGCGGGGTAGTATCCAATGCTGTATTTTCGAGGGTCCATAGCACATACTCCTTTTTCATGGTTTGATGGAATCGTTCCGATGCTGCCTTCTCTCCCGGGGAGAGGCGGCGTTAAATGATTTTAAACCCTTCGGCTTTCAGAGCCTGGGAGATTTCTTGAACGTGGTCGTAGTTTCTGGTCTCCAGAATCAGGCGCAGGTAGCAGCCGTTGATGGACTCGGTTTTGCTGTTGCGCTCGTGGTGGACGCTGATTACGTTGCCGCCGCAGTCGGCGATGATTCTGGATACGTCCTTCAGCTGGCCCGGTTTGTCTACCAGCTCAATGAGCAGGTTGGAGGTCCTGCCGGACTTCATGAGGCCCCGGTCAATGACCCGGGAGAGACTGGTGACGTCGATGTTGCCGCCGGAGATGATGCTGACCACTTTCTTTCCTTCCAGCGGGAACTTGTGGAACATGGCCGCCGCCACGGATACCGCTCCGGCGCCCTCTGCAATCATCTTCTGCTTTTCAATGAGGGCCAGAATGGCGGCAGCAATTTCATCTTCCGTCACCAGGGCGATGTCGTCTACGTACTGTTTGACCATCTCAAAGGTCAGCTCCCCGGGTTTTTTCACGGCGATGCCGTCGGCAATGGTGGAGACGGCGGAAAGGGGCTCCCGTTTTCCGGCGTGGATGGCGTTGTACATACTGGGCGCTCCCGCTGCCTGGACGCCGTAGACCTTTACGTGGGGAGAGACGGATTTAATGGCGCAGGCAACGCCGGCAATCAGGCCGCCGCCGCCGATGGGCACGATTACCGCATCCACGTCGCTCATTTCGTTCATGATTTCCAGGCCGATGGTGCCCTGGCCGGCGATGACGTAGGGGTCGTCAAAGGGATGGACGAAGGTGTAGCCCCGCTCTTCTTTCAGTTCCAGAGCCCGGTTGTAGGCATCGTCGTAGACACCGGGAACCAGGCACACCTGGGCGCCGTAGCTCTTTGTGGCTTCCACCTTGGAAATGGGGGCGGTATCCGGCAGGCAGATCAGAGAGGAAATGCCGCATTTGGAGGCGGCCAGGGCCACGCCCTGGGCGTGGTTTCCGGCGGAGCAGGCGATGACGCCGTGCTTTTTCTCCTCTTCTGACAGCATGGCGATTTTATAGCCGGAACCCCGGAGCTTGAAGGAACCGGTGTTCTGCAGGTTCTCGGGCTTTAAGTAGAGGCTGCACTCCGGGGCAATGCCGTAGGCCTTGGCCAGAGGGGTGGGGCGGATGATGTCTCTCAGTACGACACTGGCGTGGAAGATCTTATCAATGGTTACCATAAATTCTTTCCCTTTCTATAACTGTTTGTGTAAAAAAACGCCCTGCCTCCTATGATAAAGAGACAGGGCTTTCGTAAAAACCTTGCGGTACCACTCTTTTTGCCGCAGTGCGGCCTCTTGACAGCGGCCCGGCAGCCGCCTCCCGCTGTATCGGTCGGGTTCCGTCTGTCCTACTTGACACTGCGTTCGGAACAGCCGCTCTGAGGCCAGTATACAGTTCTTCCTTCCCCGTCTCGCACCAGCCGACGGTTCTCTGCACTCCGGAATGAAACTGCTTTTTCCTCTTCCTTGCGTTTTCGTGTTGGGTGTATGATACCACGGGTTTGAGGAACTGTCAACCCCTGAAATACAAAAGTGTTTCAGGGAGAGTGCAGCAAGCCCATGGAGGCGGGGCAGGGACTTGCCGAAACATAAAAATGAGGCATCCGTTTGGATGCCTCATTTTTATGGGGTGGATAATGGGACTCGAACCCACGATCTTCAGAGCCACAATCTGACGCCTTAGCCAACTAGGCCATATCCACCATATTTATTTGTGGCTGGAGTGCTGAATTTCCCCTGATACCGTTTTGATGATTTTCAAAACGGCAGCGGGTGCCAGGTTTCCGGCGGTTCCAGTTTTTGGTACGCCAGAAGGGACTCGAACCCCCGACCTACTGCTTAGAAGGCAGTTGCTCTATCCAGTTGAGCTACTGGCGCGTTTCGTGGAGCGGGTGACGGGAATCGGACCCGCGTATCCAGCTTGGAAGGCTGGTGTTCTACCATTGAACTACACCCGCGAATCCCTTTCACCTGGCTGATTCAGCTATAAAAGTTTACCACGAACCCATCCATTTGTCAAGCTTTTTTTAAAATTTCCGGAATTTTTTCATAGATCACATCTGCCACGGCCCCTTCACCGCAGGGACAGACCGCGGGAAACCGGGATGTGAGGTAGCTGTCGGCGGGACAGAAGGCATAATCTGCGTCCTGCATCATGAGGATATCGTTCTCCGCATCTCCGGCGCAGACCAGGATTTTCTTTCCCAGCTGCCGCTGCAGCTCCCGGGCGGACTTGGCCTTGCTTACGCCCTTGGCGTGGATGTCGATGATCCGGGGCGCTGCCCGGAAGAGCTCGCAGGTTTTCCCGAATTTTTCCGTCAGAGCGGCAAAAACCCCATCCATGCGCTCCATTTCCTCCGGGGTGCCGGAGAAGAGACTGGCAACGGTATCGTCGTGGAAGGCACCGTAGACCGTGAACTTCAGAAAGGGGCCCAGGTCATCCCCGGGCTTTGCAAAGCGTGCTTCGCACTGGTTCCGGCGGGAGAAGGCATCCCAGGCGGGATTTTCCGTAAAGCGGTAGTGGGCCTCAATGCCCTGGACCTCCACGGTGAGATCGGGGAAAAGGGCCATGCAGGTACGGACGGTGTCCCACATATCCAGATTAATGGTGTGAAGCTGGCTCAAAGCCCCGGTGCGGGGGTCGTAGGCGGCGGAGCCGTTGTACAGCAGAAGGGGCGCGTTCACAGGGACAATGTCCCGGAAGAACCTGGTCATGGGCACGCTTCTGCCGGTGTTCACCGTGAAGGTGCCGCCGTTTTCCATAAAATACCGGATGGCCTCAATGTTTCGCTGGGGCACCGAAGAGTCCGGGGCCGTCAGGGTGCGGTCAAAATCCGCCGTAAAGAGCACGTCAGAAAAAATTCCCATAGCATTATCCCATTCTTTCTAGTTTTTCCAGGACTTCCTTAAAATAGGGCGGCAGTTCCGCAAAGACCATCACCGGGTGGCCATCTCTCGGGTGCTGGAAACAGAGGGCCCCTGCGTGGAGGCACTGGCTGTCCTGGCCCAGCTCCGGTTTTTTGTGGCCGTAGACCCGGTCCCCCAGAATGGGGTGGCCGATGTAGGCCATATGGACCCGGATCTGGTGGGTTCGTCCGGTTTCCAGCTTGCAGCGGATGTGGGTATAGCCCCGGTAGCGGCGGACCACTTCCCAGTGGGTGACGGCGTTCTTGGAATTTCGCTGGGTCACGCACATTTTCTTCCGGTCGCTGGGGTGGCGGCCGATGGGGGCGTCTACCGTGCCGGAATCCTCTTTCAGCGTGCCGCAGACAATGGCCTCGTAGGTTCTTGCCATGGTGTGGTCCTTCAGCTGGGAGGCCAGCATGGTGTGGGCGAAGTCGTTTTTGGCAACGGCCAGCAGGCCGGAGGTGTCCTTGTCAATCCGGTGGACAATGCCGGGCCGAAGCTCTCCGTTGATGCCCGAGAGGCTGTCCCCCAGGGCGTACAGCAGGCCGTTGACCAGAGTGTCGTCACTGTGCCCTGCGGCGGGGTGGACCACCAGACCCTTGGGCTTGTTGATGACCAGCAAATCCTCGTCTTCGTAGACGATATCCAGGCGCATTTCGGTGGGGGCGATGTCCACGGCCTTCGCCTCGGGAACGTGGTAGGAAATCTCGTCTCCCGGCAGGAGACGGTCATTTTTCTTGGCGGCTTTGCCGTTTCTTTTCACCAGGCCGTCCTCAATGAGCCGCTGGGCGGCGCTTCGGGTCATGCCGCCGGACCGGGCCAGAAAGGCGTCCAGCCGTTCCCCTTCTTGATCGGCATAGAGAATCATTTCTTATTTTCTTCCTTCCAGAAGGCTTTGTTGAAGAAAAACAGGTGCCCGAAGAGCAGAATGCTGCCGCAGGTGATGAAAATATCCGCCACGTTGAATACGGGGAAGTTCACAAACACGGTATCCAGCATATCCACCACGTATCCAAAGCGCACCCGGTCAATCATATTGCCCAGTCCTCCGCCGTAGATGGCGGCCACGCACCAGCGCTCAAAGGGCTTCAGGGGCAGGGGCTTTTTAAAATACTCCCAGAGCACCAGAACGGTGAACACCAGGAAGATCAGGGCAAACAGCCAATGCTGGCCCTCGAAGGAGGAAAAGGCGGCGCCGGTGTTTTGAATGTGGCTCAGCTGCAGGACACCGGGAAGAAAGGGCAGGCTTTCCCCCAGGGGGATGTAGGCAACGGTCAGAAATTTCGCAAACTGGTCCAGTCCCACCACCAGAGCGGCGAAGAGGACATAATAAAGAAAGGTCATAGGGTTCTCCTTCAAATGGTATAAATGCATTATACTGGCCACAGCGGCAAAAGTCAATGAAAGCAAACATAATCGGGCTTTCTGCCCGCTGCCGGGGATAAAAAAACCCGCCCCGGGTATTCCCAGGACGGTGCTACTGGAGCCATATTCAGATATCTTGGGCCAGGAACCGCTTGGCGGATTCCCGGAAGACCTCAAACTGGTCTGCGCTGCAGTCGGCGGAGGCAAGCAGGGGACCGCTGCAATCCAGGCAGAACATCTCCATAAAACTGTTGCCGCTGACCCGGTGACGGCCATCGGTGACCAGAATGGGGAAGCCCATGGAAGTGGACAGATCCACAAATTCCTGCACGTCCCGGACCGAATTGAGTTTAATGGTCATTTCTCTCATAAAAAAGCTCTCCCGAACCTGTACAAATAGGGCTTTTTCGTGTATAATGGGAAGCACGACCTCTGCTGAATGCGCCCGCTTACCTTTTGGTAATGCATATTATACCAGTTTTCATACAAAAAACAAGTCAGCGCATTGGCTAATTAACACAATGAGTTCAAATATAAATTGGTGGTTTTGACAAATGACTTTTGCCTTTTATACACTGGGCTGTAAGACCAATCAGTACGAAACCCAGGCCATGGAGCGGCTGCTTCTGGACAGGGGCCACGAGATCGGCCGCTTCGGCGAAAACTGCGACTGCTATGTGGTGAACACCTGCTCCGTCACCGCCGTGGCGGACAAGAAAAACCGGGCCGTGATCCGGCGCTGCCGCCGGGAGCACCCCCAGGCCCTCATTGCAGTCTGCGGCTGCTACACCCAGCACGACCCGGAGGCCGCCCGGAAGCTGGGAGTGGACGTCATCGGCGGCAGCGGAAACCGGGCGGCGTTTGTGGACATGGTTCTGGCGGCCCTGGAGGACCGGAAAGCCCGGGAGCAGGTGGACAACGCCCTGCGCCGCCGGGACTTTGAGCTGCTGCCGGCAGGCGGTCTGGAAGAGCGGACCCGGGCCATGCTGAAAATCCAGGATGGCTGCGTGAATTTCTGCACCTACTGCATCATCCCCTACACTCGGGGCCCCATCCGGTCCGAGACCATAGAGGATGCCGTGGCCCAGGCAAAGGCGCTGGCGGCCCGGGACTATAAGGAGATTGTGTTGACGGGCATTGAGATTGCCGGCTGGGGAGCGGACCTGCCGGGAAAGCCCAGGCTCACGGAGCTCATCGAGGCCATCTGCAAGGCCGTGCCGGACCTGCGGGTGCGGCTGGGCTCCCTGGAGCCGCGGATTGTCACCGAGGAATTCTGTCAGCGGCTGCAGCGGCTGCCGAATCTCTGTCCCCAGTTTCACCTGAGTATGCAAAGCGGCTGCGACAGGGTGCTGGAGCGCATGAAGCGGAAGTACGACACGGAAAGATACTATGAAAGCGTGCGCTTGTTAAAGACCTATTTCCCCGGCTGTGCTGTGACCACGGACATGATTGTGGCCTTTCCCGGGGAGACGGAGGAGGAATTCCAGGAGAGCCTGGATTTTATCCGCAGGTGCGGCTTTGCGGATATGCACATCTTCCCCTATTCCCGCCGCCCGGGTACCCCGGCGGCTTCCATGCCCGGTCAGCACGGGAACGA
>DVJG01000136.1 GCA_018710805.1 Candidatus Faecousia faecipullorum | reverse complement strand
GCGATGGTCACGCCGTCGTTGGTAATGAGGGGGGCGCCGTACTTCTTGCCCAGCACCACATTGCGGCCCTTGGGGCCCAGGGTGACTTTCACGGTGTTGGCCAGCTGGTCAATGCCGGACTGCAGCTTCTTCCGGGCGTCTTCGCCGTAAACGATCATTTTAGACATATTGCTTCCTCCTTAGTCGGTGACGACAGCCAGAATGTCGTCCTGCTTTACGAATTTATAGTCCTTTTTATCCAGGGTCACGTCGGTGCCCACGAACTGACCGACAACCACCTTGTCGCCGACCTTCACGGTCATGGTCACGTCCTTGGTGCCGGGGCCCACGGACACAACCTCGTAGATGGCGGGCTTTTCCTTATTGGTGGTGGCGAGGATGATGCCGGAGGCGGTGGTCTCCTGGGCCTCATGGGCTTTGAGCAGTACGTTGTCTGCCATGGGTTTCAGCTTCATAGGTAATTCCTCCATAATGGTATTTTTAGAAACGTCCCAGGGGGGACATTCAAGGGAGACGATGTATTAGCACTCCTTTACCTTGAGTGCTAATACATCATACTCCAAACCGGAAAAAAATGCAAGAGGGAAATTGACGGATTCCGTAAATATTTTATTAACGATTTTTTGCGGAGCTGTGATAGGATAGGGTCAGAAAAAAATTTTCGGGAAAGTGCAAGGAAACCGGGATTTTCCCGGCAGGATAGGTGAAGACACAAAGGAGGTGTTTCCATGGAAGATACAAAAATCATCGACCTCTATTTCGCCCGGGACCAGGAGCCCATTGACGAAGCCGAAGCCCAGGCCATTCTTGCAAAGTACCCCAGAGTGCAGCTGAACCTGAGACCCATCAGCGAACTGGGCAAGTAAACAGCCACCCCGGCGGGAAGGGTCCCGCCGGGGATTTCATCTGTAGGGGAGGGATTTATCCCTCCCTCTGCTGCATATATGGAGCCGTTTCCAACTGCGGCACGTCGAAAAAGCCCCCAGGGGTTTTCCGACAGTCTCAAAGGGAGGGATAAATCCCTCCCCTACAGAGCAAAATCACGGTTCGCTGTAACAAATCCGCCGGATTCTAGGCCGTAACTTCCTTTGCCATGGCAACCCTTCTCAATATCTTCACAAACAGCTGCCCGAAGGTCACCCGCTCCACTTGTTCTTTTGCCACCAGGGGCAGCTCCCGGAGAATTTCGTCCCCGGAGCGGATGGTGAGCTTCCCCAGCTTCGCCCCCTTGGCAACCGGGGCGGTGGTGAAGGGCTCTGCCCGGACCTCGGTGGTGACGGTGCCCTTTTTGCCCTTGTCGATCAGCAGGTTCCCGTTTTCCCCCAGCTCCAGCTCCACGTCCTGGGCGGACCCCAGCTTCACCGGCACTTTGGGGACGGCCTCCAGGCCCGGGTCAATGAGGGAATAGTTTGCAAAGCCGTAGTCCAGGAGGGCTTTGCAGGCGGCATTCCGTTCGCCGCTGGTTTTGGCGCCCATGACCACGGCAATGAGCTCCATGCCATCCCGCTGGGCCGTGGCCGACAGGCAGTACCCGGCCGCCGCCGTGAATCCGGTTTTGAGCCCTGTGGCCCCGCTGTAAAACCGCACCAGTTTGTTGGTGTTTGACAGGCCGAAGGCCCCGTTGCGTACCGTGTCCATCCAGATGGTGGTGAATTTTTTGATGTCCGGATGGTTTACAATCAGCTCCCGGGACATGATGGCGATGTCGTAGGCGGAGGTCAGGTGCTCGTCGGCGTCCGGGGCGTCGTCCAGACCGGTGCAGTTGACAAAGTGGGTCTCGTTCATTTGGAGCTCCGCCGCCCGCTGGTTCATCCGCTCCACAAAGGCGCTTTCGGACCCGGCGATGTGCTCCGCCATGGCGCAGGCGCAGTCGTTGGCGGAGCTTACCGCAATGGATTTGAGCATATCCGTCACGGACATACTCTCCCCCACCTTTAAATAGATCTGGCTGCCCCCCTTGGCTGCCGCGGCCTCCGAGGCCGTGACCATGTCCTCCCAGCCGATTTTTCCGCCGTCGATGGCTTCCATAATGAGAAGCATGGTCATGACCTTGGTGACGCTGGCAGGGGCCAGGGGTTCGTGGGCGTTGTGCTCATAAATCACCGTCCCCGTGGCCGCGTCCATGAGCACCGCACTTTTCCCAGCCAGGTCCAGCTCCACCCCTGCGGCAGGCAGACAAAAAGCCGGCAGCAAGGCTATGAGACACAGAAAACCAAAAAACCGCTTCATCGTCATCCCCTCCTGTTTCGTGGTACAGCCTATGCCCGCCGCCCGGCGGATATGAGAGACGGAATTCTTTTTCGGGTTCCGCAGATTTCGGAAATTTCCAGTGGAATAATCCCATTTCTGTGATAAAATACAAGAAAAGGCCGCTGAGGCGGCACACGGAACTTTGGAGGAACATCTATGAGAGGCATCCCTTCCCTGATCACGGACATCCGCAAAAGTGTATTCACCGAGGTGGCCCGCATGGCCTATGCCGGAGGCGACTACACCAACGTCGAGGACCTGCCCTTTAAGATCGTCTCCGGCGACCAGCCCATGCACCGGGAGTCCATTTTCCTGGAACGGGCCATTGCCGGAGAGCGGGTACGGCTTGCCATGGGCCTGGGCATCCGGCCCATTCAGACCAGGACCCTCATGACCGAGGGCATGGACGCCGCAGCGGTGGCCCAGCAGTACTATGAGCCGCCTCTGGTCAATATCATCCCCTACGCCTGCCACGCCTGTCCCACCAACCAGTACCGGGTCACGGAGAGCTGCCAGAATTGTCTCGCCGCCTCCTGCCAGAAGGTCTGCCCCCGGGATGCGGTGAGCTTTGTCAACGGCAAGAGCAAAATCGACCCCAATAAGTGCATCCGCTGCGGCAAATGCGCCGACGCCTGCGCCTATAACGCCATTATCCACATGGAGCGCCCCTGCGCCGCCTCCTGCGGCATGGATGCCATCGGCTCCGATGAGCACGGAAGAGCCTATATCAACCAGGAAAAGTGCGTTGCCTGCGGACAGTGCCTGGTGAGCTGCCCCTTTGGCGCCATTGTGGACAAGGGCCAGATTTTCCAGGTGATTCAGTCCATTTTAAAGGGCGACAAGGTCATCGCCATTGTGGCCCCGGCCTTTGTGGGCCAGTTCGGCGGCGTGACCCCGGGGAAATTTGTGGCCGCCATGAAGGAGCTGGGCTTCGCCCGGACCACCGAGGTGGCCATTGGCGCGGATATGTGTACCATTGAGGAGGCCAAGGACTTTTTGGAGAAGGTACCGGCGGAGCAGCCCTATATGGCCACCTCCTGCTGTCCCGCCTGGCACGCCATGATCGGCAAGCTCTTCCCCGGGGAACAGAAAAACATCTCCATGACCCTGACCCCCATGGTCTTCACGGCCCGGCTCATGAAGAAGAAATACTCCGGCTGCAAAGTGGTGTTCGTTGGCCCCTGCGCCGCCAAGAAGCTGGAGGCCATCCGGGAGAACATCCGCTCCGACGTGGACTTCGTGCTGACTTTTGAGGAGCTGCAGGGCATGTTCGAGGCCAAGGACATCGACTTTGACCAAATTGAGGAACTGGAAGACCTGAACGAAGGCACCGGCGCCGGCCGTGGCTTTGCGGTTTCCGGCGGCGTGGCGGGAGCCGTGGCGGACCTGATTCACCAGGAGCACCCGGACATGGAGCTGAAAATCGCCCACGCCGAAGGCCTGCGGGAGTGCCGCAAGCTCATGACCATGGCGAAGGCGGGCAAGTATAAAGGCTACCTGCTGGAAGGCATGGCCTGTCCCGGAGGCTGCGTGGCGGGCCCCGGCACCATCCTGCCTGTGGAGAAGGCCGCAAAGTGCGTGGAGAAATACAAAAAGGAGGCCAAATCCGCCTCCCCCCTGGAAAGCGCCTACCGGGAGACCGGAAAGGGCCTGGAGTAAAAAACAAGCGCGGGCCGGAAGGAACATCCTTCCGGCCCTTTTGGACGTTATACAGGAAATTCTGTAGGGGAGGCATTTATGCCTCCCTGAATCGTTCTGCATTATGAAAGGAGGGATAAATCCCCTGGGCCGTGTATGGACGCTCTCCCGCACCCCCGGCCCGGCCGGGGGTGCTTCTGGCTGAAATAGAGTTTCAGCTCTCCATCTGCCGACCCAAAAAACCTGCGGCGGTTTTGGTCACATACTGGTCCGCCTCCTGCAGGGGCCCTTCGCCTTCCCCCAGCAGGAGCATGACGCAGCCCATGAGATCTCCCTGGGAGAGAATGGGCACGGCGGCGCCCAGCTGATACTTGTTGGTTCCGTCG
This sequence comes from Candidatus Faecousia faecipullorum, assembly GCA_018710805.1. Lineage (GTDB taxonomy): Bacteria > Bacillota > Clostridia > Oscillospirales > Oscillospiraceae > Faecousia > Faecousia faecipullorum. The sequence goes on along the minus strand of DVJG01000136.1, from coordinate 218 downwards.
GCGGCGAAAATGGGGTGGTCGCCGGACTTGAAGAGATAGGTCCGCCGCTCGGTCATGAGCTTTTCCAGCTCCGGGGAGTTGGGCTTGTCCATAAGCTCCCGCTTTGGGGCCCCGTGCAGGGCGATGATGCTGTCCCGGTCGGAAACGGCGGCAATGTGCCCCGTGGCGCAGCCGATGGACTCGCACATCTGGGCGGCGAATTCCTGCAGGTCCCCCAT
>DVJG01000012.1 GCA_018710805.1 Candidatus Faecousia faecipullorum | reverse complement strand
AGTACCCGGTGCTGACCATGGTGGACGGTACAGTTCCTGATGAAGAGGACCGCTCAGCGGAGGGAAAGGTCTATGCCCTCCGGGACTGCCCGATTCTGGAAACCCAGGAAATGGACGAGCTGGCAAGATATGCCCTGAACCAGCTGTATCTGGGCCGCCGCTACTACTGGGGCGACCCACCGGAAAACCTCGCCGCCTGGGAGCAGCTCTGGGCCGCCCTCACGGCAGGTGCCGTGCCTCCGGACAGCCTGCCGGCCTCCGGCGTTCCGGAAGCTTGACATTCCCGGAAAGTGATAATTTGATTGCCGACAAAAAGACACCCCATGATTTCTCATGGGGTGTTTTTCTTTGCAGTTTACTCAGCAGCTGCCACAGCGATGGAGGTGATGTGGGTGTTGGGTCCCTCGTACCAGTACAGGTAGCCTTCCACGTTCACAACGTCGCCTTCCTTCAGTTCTCCCACGGCAGTATAGACGTCGGAGTCGGTGCCGGTCAGGTAAACTTCCACGCAGAAGTCGTAGGAAGCGCCGTTGTAGCCCAGGGTCACATAGATGTCATCGCCGGGCTCGTCGTTCTTGTAAGCGATCTTCTCCACGGTGAGGCCGGAGAAGGAGACAAGCTCGTTCTGGTGCTTCACCAGTTCCTCGGTGCCCAGCAGTTCGGTCACGTCCTTGGCTTCGGCAACAAAGGTGTCGCCGCCTTCAACGAACTCGAAGGTGCCGCCCATGATTTCCACTTCGCCGTTCCAAACAGCCTTGGTGCCGGTGACGCGGATCTTGGTGCCGGGAACCAGCTTGGCAGCGTCCTCTTCGGAGCAGGCCAGCTCGTACAGGAACATGCCGCCCTCAGGGCTCTGGCAGTAGACGGTGATCTTGTCTTCCCACCAGGACTGATGGCCCTGGACATAGGTCTCCACGGTGACGAGAGCGTCCGTTTCAGCGGCCATGTACTCTTCGTAGGTCATGACAGCGGGAGCTTCCTCGGAAGGAGCCTCAGTCTCAGCCTCGGTTTCAGCGGGGGCCTCGGTCACGGCCTCGGTGGTCTCGGGAGCGGCAGTGGTCTCAGTGGTTTCGGTGGTCTCGGTCTTTGCGCAGGCAGCCATGGCAATCACCATGGTCAGAACCAGCAGCAGTGCGATGAGCTTTTTCATAGGTTCTTATCTCCTTTTGTGTCCCCTCTGGGGGTGTAATGGGTATGCACCAATCATTATACACGATCCATCCCGAAAATCAATTCTTTTTCGGATTTTTCTTTTTTAAATAATTCCCAGCAGCGTATGCACCCAGCAGGAGCCAAACGGCTGCCAGGGCAATCAGCAGCGCCTTGGCTTCCCCTGGCAGGGGACCAAAAGACACCTTGCCCTGGGCGGAACCTGTCTGGTCGAGCCGATAAAGGGCGGTGACATCGGCGTAGAGATTATCCAAAAAGGCCTCGTCAATGGTCTTTCCCTGGCGAACGGAGATGTTCACATCCTCAATCAGCTGCCCGGCGGCGTTTCGCAGGGAAGTTGAGCCGTTGAACACCGGGGTGACGAAGGTATTTTCCGTGTTTGCCATGAGAAGCTCTGCGGCATCCAGCTTGATGGAATAGTACATCTCATTGTCCTGGCCCTTGCGGCTGAGATAATCCTGATATTCGGCGCTAGTCTGGGCTTTGGTGGTTACGGGAACATAGCCTTCCGTCTGGGAGTAGGCAATCTGAACTTCGTTGGTCAAAAGATACTGAGTGAAGAGCCAGGAGGCCAGCACTTCCTGGGGGTCTTCCTTTTGGAAAATGCACAGGGACGGCCCCTGAGAGATCATCTTGGGGTGCTGAGGGTCAAACTGAGGCACAGGCCGGACGGCGGTGCGGAAGCGCACGATTTTATCCGGGGAGATGTCCAGAAGCGGCGCATCGCTGCCCACCCAGGTGGCGCCTGCCGTGGAGTCCACCATGAAAATGCACTGGCCTGCGTTCAAATAGTTGGCAGGGTAGCCTGTGCGCTTGAAGGTGTTGAAGGCCTTGGTCCCTGCGTGCTCTGCCACGGTGAGAAGAAGTTCCTTGGTGGTGTCGTTGAAAAGCTCGATCTTCCCAAGGGGTGTGGAGTAGCCCGCGCCCTTCTGATAGAGCATCTGGATCATCATGTTGTCCGTGGACTTATAGATGAAGGGAATCAGCACCTTCTGGCCGTTGAGAAGGAAGTTTCCGTCCTCATCCTTTGCCATGGCGGCTTCGGATACCTCCCAGACAAAGTCCCAGGTCAGCACATCGGGGAGGGTATAGCCCAGCGCCTCCACCATGTCCTGGTTGACGTAGCAGGCCTCCGTGGAGCGCATATAGGGAACGGCGTAGTGGTAGCCGCTGAAGGAGCATTCCTCCAAAAATTCCGGCACAATTTCTCCGTTTTTGGGCCCGTCAAACCGGACTTCACTGCCGCCCAGGCCGTATTTGGGGTCCGTAAACAGGTCGTCCAGAGGCGCTACCGTATCTGCGCCTGTGAGATACGTGGCAATGTGGTCCGGGTAGGTAATGCAGACGTTGGGGGTGGTGTTGGTTGCGATGTTGGTAATGACGTCATTGTAGATTTTGCCGTAGTCCGTATAAAGCCGCAGGTTCACGGTGATGTTGGGATACAGCTTCTGGAAATTTTCAATGGCCTGCTTGTAGATGTTCACCTGGGTCTGGTTGGTGTCGTTTTTGGCCCAGAAGGTGATTTCGTAGTTCCGGCTGTCGTCGAAGGTTTCGGGAATCTGGAAGGCTGTCTTTTCCTGGGAACCGTGGCAGCCTGTGAGGGTCAGGCACAGAAGCAGAAGAAACAGCAGTAATTTACACGTTTTCATCCCTTTACGCCTCCTCTGGCAACGCCTGCCATAATCTTTTTCCGGAAAATCAGAAAAAGCACAATAAGGGGCAGGGAAATGACCACCACGGCGGCCATCATGGCGGGGATGTTCTCCCGGCCAAAGCCGTTTTCCCGAATCTCCTGAATGCCGCCGGACACCAGGAAGTAGCTCTGGTCGTCGGTAATGAGCCGGGGCCACACAAAGCTGTTCCAGCATTCAATGATCTTGAGGATGGTGATGGTGATGATGGTGGGCTTGCACATGGGAATCATGACCTTGCGAAGATAGCGCAGGTCCGAGGTGCCGTCTACCTTGGCGGCGTAGTAAAGTTCGTCGGGAATCTGGGAGAAGTTTTCTTTTAACAGGTAGATGTAGAACACCGAGGTGACGCTGGGGAGAATCAGGCCCATAAAGGTGTTCCGCATATCCCAGTTTGTAATGGTGACGAAGTTTGTGATGACCACCAGCTCGCTGGGAATCATCATGAAGGAGAGAAACAGGGTGAACACCAAATCTTTTCCCCGGAACTGAAGCCGGGAAAAGGCGAAGGCGGCGAGAATGGTCACCACCAGCATAAGGGCCGTGGTGGCCAAGGTGAAAATCACCGTATTGACAAAGTAGCCTGCCAGAGGTACGGCGGTGAAGGCGGAGCGGTAGTTCTCCAGGGTGGGGGACAGGGTGTAGAGCTTGGGAATCCATTCGGAGTTGTAGGCGCCGTAACCCTTCACAGAGGTCAGCACCATCCAGTAGAAGGGGAAGAGCACGATGATGGCCCAGAAGGTCAGCAGGATATAGGTCAGAACCTTCCGCACTTTGGCCCGCCGGGCGGCGGAGCGTTCGATGGTTTGATAGTCCATATTGCGCCTCCTTAGTAATGGACGTGTTTTTTGCTGACCATGAGATTGCAGCAGGTGATGGTCAGCACAATGGCAAAGAGGACAATGGCGGCGGCGGAGGCGTAAGAGGGGTAGCCGCCGGAGGTGCCGTAGAGCATATCGTAGATGTAGCCCACAATGGTGTTCATGCCAGCGGCGTTCAGGTCCACGCCGAACAGGGCCACGGCGTCGGAGTAGGCTTTGAATGCTCCGATGAAGCCTGTGATAACGAGATAAAACACCGAGGGGGAAATCATGGGCAGGGTAATGCGGCAGAAAATCCGCCATTTGGAGGACCCGTCCACCCTGGCGGCGCTGTAGTAGCTCTCATCCACGGAGGCCAGAGCGCCGGTGAGAATAAGGATTTTAAAGGGCATGACCACCCACACGGTGTAGACGCACAGGGTCAGCATCTTTGCCCAGTAAGGACCGCTGATAAAATCAATGGGGGCAACGCCGAAAAGGCTCAGGATGCGGTTGATCAGGCCGTCGGAATAGGGGGTCTGCTGGAACAGAATCATAAACACCAATCCGACTGCCAGGGTGTTTGTCACATAGGGCAGGAAGAATACGGTTTGGTACAGGTCCCGGAGCTTCTTGATGGAGCTGAGGCCCACGGAGATCAGCAGGGCCAATCCTGTGGAGAGAGGCACCGTGATAATCACCAGAATGAAGGTGTTTTTAAGGGCCTGCAGGAAATAGGGGTCGTGCAGCACATAGGAATAGTTGTAAAGCCCCACCCCCAGGTACGTCTGGGAGGCAAAGTTATACCCCTCTTCCATGGAGTAAATGGCCACGTCCACCAGGGGGTACACCAAAAACGCCCCCAGAAATGCCATGGCAGGCAACAGGTACAGCCAACCTTTTCGGTTGTTTCGGTCCATAAACATCTGGCCTTTCCCATAAATTCTGTGTTTTTTGTTTTTGCAGAGTTAATACTTTGTTCATGTAAACTTTGGCTTTTCCTGATAAAATAATGGAAAATCCTGTATATGGAGCTGAAGTTATGAACGAAAGCAAGAACTTTGCCCCGCGCATTGAGAGCGCCCTGCGGCATAACATTCTCGAAATGCCCAAGGAGGTCTACCAGGCCAGCGGCATTGTGGTCTATGGCCGGCGCATCAAGTCCCTGGTATTCTCCACGGACCTTGCCATCATCCGCAACTGCAACGCCGACGCGGTGTTCGCCGTGTATCCCTTCACGCCTCAGCAGGCCATCAGCGACGCCATTATCAAGTGTTCTTACATCCCCGTGTTTGCTGGCATCGGCGGCGGCACCACCAAGGGCCTGCGGACTATAAGCCTTGCCAAGGACGCCGAGTGCCAGGGCGCCATGGGCGTGGTACTGAATGCACCCATTACGGATTTGAACCTGATGGCAGTGGCAAGGGCTGTGGACATCCCGGTGATCATCACCGTGACCAACGAGAATACGGACATCGCCGCCCGGCTTTCCGCAGGAGCCTCCATTCTCAACGTGGCAGGGGCTGCCAACACGCCCAAAATCGTGGAGAAGATTCGCAGGGAGTTCCCGGACATCCCCATCATAGCCTCCGGCGGCAATCAGAGCGACACCATCCGCCGGACCATCGACGCAGGAGCCAACGCCATCACCTACACGCCGCCCACCACCCAGGTCCTGTTCAGAACCCTAATGGACAAATATCGAGAGTAATGGTATTGTCTATCAGTTTAGAAGATTTTCGTGAAAAAGTCAACAAAAAGCCGTGTCAAATTTTGTGACACGGCTTTATTAGCCTGCCGAAATGTCCTCACAGAGTTTCGCCGCGGCAGCGGGGAAACAGAATCTGATCATTTTCCGCCGGGGCGCACCCCAGGGTGGCCTCTCTTGCTCCTTCGGAGCAATTCACCTTCTGTACCTGGCGGAAAATACATCTCAGGCGCCAAGTGTGGGCCATGTGCGCTTCGGGCGCACATGGCCTGCGCGCAGGAGACTGCAAAAAACTTGTCAAAAAGCCCCGGAGGGGATTTTTGACAGTTGGAAAAAGCCGTGTCAAATTTGTGACACGGCTTTTTCTGTCAGGCGGTGATAACGCC
>DVJG01000135.1 GCA_018710805.1 Candidatus Faecousia faecipullorum | reverse complement strand
CGGGGCAGGAGGAGCTGATTGACGGCATCCTTTCCGGTCGGGATGCCTTTGGCATCATGCCCACAGGCGGCGGAAAAAGTATGTGCTATCAGCTTCCGGCTCTGATGCTTCCGGGCATCACGCTGGTGGTTTCTCCGCTGATTTCTCTTATGCGGGACCAGGTCATGGCGCTGAAAGCCGCAGGGGTTCCTGCGGCCTACGTCAACAGCACCCTATCGGGCCCGCAGATTCAGGCGGTGTACCGGAACCTCCGGGCGGGAAAATATAAGATTGTCTACATCGCCTCAGAACGGCTGGACGCGCCGGGATTTTCCGCTCTTGCATCGGTTCTCCCCATTTCTTTTCTGGCAGTGGACGAGGCCCACTGCATCTCCCAGTGGGGCCAGGACTTTCGTCCCAGCTATCTGCGGATTGTGAATTTCATTGAAAGTCTGCCCCGCCGTCCTGTGGTGGGGGCTTTTACGGCAACGGCTACGGACCAGGTTCGAAAGGACGTGGAGCGCATCCTGGCCCTCAAAAACCCTGTGCGGACCGTCACAGGCTTTGACAGGCCAAATCTTTATTTTGACGTGATGCAGACCAACGAAAAGGAACATGAGCTATTATCCCTGCTCTCTGCCCGTCGGAGAAAAAGCGGCATCGTCTACTGTTCCACCCGAAAAAAGGTGGAGGATATCTGCGAGAGGCTCAAGGACCATGGTTATGCTGCTGTACGGTACCACGCGGGTCTCAGCGAGGAGGAGCGAACCGCCAACCAGGAGGATTTTCTCTACGACCGGGCTTCCATTATGGTTGCCACCAATGCCTTCGGCATGGGAATTGACAAGTCCAACGTCAGCTTTGTTATCCACTACAATATGCCAAAGAGCATCGAAGCCTACTATCAGGAAGCAGGACGGGCAGGCCGTGATGGAGCTGACGCGGACTGCATTTTGCTCTACAACGGCCGGGATGTCCACATTGCCCGGTTCCTGATTGAAAATGGCCCCGAAAATGAAGAGCTCAGCCAAACGCAGCGGGAGGCTGTGCGGAAGCAGGATCTGAAGCGGCTGGACGCCATGGTGGGCTACTGCAAAACAACCACCTGTCTCCGGGGGTACATTCTGGAATACTTCGGGCAGAAGCATCCGGAGATCTGCGGAAACTGCGGACGATGCAGGGGTATCTACGAGACCGTGGACATCACCCAGGAAGCCCAGATGATTCTCTCCTGCGTCCGGCGTATTTACGACAAGCTGGGCTATTATGTAGGCATCAACCTGATTGGAAATGTCCTCCGAGGCAGTAAAATCAAACGTGTAACAGAGCTGGGACTCAACGATGTGAGTACCTACGGCCTTCTGAAGGACCGGCCAAGAAGTGAAATTCACGCCATGATCGACCATTTGGAAGGGGAGGAGTACCTGGAAACCGAGCCGGAACACCAGACCCTGCGTCTGACACCCAAAGCCGCCCAGGTTCTCTACCAGGGTGCCAAAGTTCAGATGAAGGTGGAGGTCCAGGAACAGGAGGCCTCGCTGTCTGCCCCCGCAGGGGATGAGGCGGATCTCTTTGATGCCCTGAAAATGCTGCGCCAGGAGCTTGCCAAGGAGGCCGGAATCCCTGCCTATGTGGTGTTTTCCAATGCCACTCTGACGGACATGGCAAGAAAGAAGCCAAAAACCATGTCAGAGTTCCGAAAGATATCCGGTGTCGGCGAGCTGAAAGCCGCCTGGTACGGAAAGACGTTTTTGGAGCGAATTCAGAGATTTGAAATGGAAAAAGAGTAAAAAAACAGCCGCCCAACGTGAATCGGGCGGCTGAAAATTTACGTTTCCTCGTAGGTAAGGACTTCTTTTGCGATGTACACAGGGCGGTCCTTGCTTTGCTCGAAGGTTCTGCCTACATATTCTCCGATGATGCCAATGCAGAAGAGCTGGATGGAACCCAAGAGCAAAATGAGCACAATGATGGTGGCATAGCCCGGCACAGCGATGCCTCTGAACAATTTTTCTGCCACCACCCAAATCAGGTAGAAAATGGCGGCGATGCCTGTAACCGTGCCGAGAACCGTTGCCAGACGCAGGGGGGCCGTGGAGTAGCCAATAATGCCCTCAATGGCATATTCGGTAAGCTTCCAGAAGTTCCACTTGGTGGTGCCGGAGGCCCGCTCGCAGGCAGTGTAGGGGATGAAATAGGTATCATAGCCCACCCAGGCAAAAATTCCTTTGGAGAACCGATGATACTCGGTGAGGCTCAGAATGCTGTCCCGGACGCTCCGGCGGAAGGTCCGGAAGTCACTGGCGTCGGACTGCAGCGTCACGTCCGAGAGCTTGTTGATAATGGAATAGAAGCTCTTTTTAAAGAAGGACAGAACCTTACCCTCCCGGCGGCGGTCCTGGTAGGCAGCCACTACGTCATACTGGGGCTGTTCATCCAGAATCTTTACCATGTCCCGGACGATTTCCGGCCGCTGCTGCAGGTCGGCGTCAATAAGGGAGATGTACTCTCCGGAAGCGTACTGGAGTCCTGCAAAGAGACCGGCTTCCTTGCCAAAGTTCCGGGAGAAGGAGATGACCTTTACGGGGCATTTCTGCTCGGAATGGATTTTTTTCAGATTGTGCAGGGTGGCATCCTTGCTGCCGTCGTTGATGAAGACGATTTCATAATCATATCCGCAGCCTTCAAAGGCGGAGATCACCGCAGCCTGAAAGGGAGCCACATTTTCTGCCTCATTATAGCAGGGAACAACCAAGGACAATTTCATAAATATCACTCACTATCTATATCAATACATGCTTCCGCAGAAGACAATAATAGATATTATAACGCAGCTTCTGCCCGTTTGCAAGAACTCAAATGCCTTTTTCCGCCTTTTTAAGCCATTTCCCTCTCTGGAACCGGAGCTCAAAGCCCGCAAAACGGACCACCCAGGACACCCAGGTGGCGACCCAGACGCCCCAGATGCCATATCCCGCAGGAATGGCCAGAATATAGCCCAGGCCGATATTGACGCCCCACAGGACAGCAAGAGACAGCGCCGAGGGGAACACCGCGTCGTTGGCGGCACGGAGGGTGCTGGGCATGGTGTTGGAGGTGGGCCAGAAGAAGAAAAGTGCAGGCAGCGAATAGTACAATAGCTTCACAGCCATGGCGCCTGCTTCCGGCGTAGGATTGTACTGCTTCAGAAGAAAGGGCAGGCAGGGATAAAACACCAGAGCCGCCGCAGCAATGAGGAACATGGTGATTTGGTCGCAGCGCTTGCCGTACCGCTTTGCCTCGCCGTATTCCGCCGCGCCGATACAGCGGCCCACCACAGTCACCGCCAGATTGGAACCGGAGGATGCAGGAGCGTACAGCACACCCATGAGGGAGTTGACAATGGCGTGGGTGGCAAGTGCCGTGGTTCCCAGAGGCACCATATACATCTGGGACACAACGCCTGCCAGGGAAGCGCACATCTGCTCTAAGCCAAGAGGGATGCTGATGTGCATAGAAGAGCGCAGCAGTCCC
>DVJG01000134.1 GCA_018710805.1 Candidatus Faecousia faecipullorum | reverse complement strand
GGTAAAGCCGGGGTTGAGAATGGGCATAAAATCTGGTACTATTATGGCAAAAGGGGAGATTTCATGGATTATGTAAACTGCAAATTGTGCCCCAGGGCCTGCGGCGCGGACCGCACCCGGGGAGAGCGGGGCTTCTGCCGATGCCCGGACACAGCACTGGTTGCCAAAGCCATGGTCCACAAGTGGGAGGAGCCTGCCCTGGCAGGTGCCGGAGGAAGCGGCACCGTATTTTTCGGCGGGTGTACCCTGGGGTGCAGATACTGCCAGAATGCCGCCATCAGCGGGGGCCCTGTGGGAAAGGCCATGGACTCCGCCGGCCTGCGGGCGGTTTTTGAGGACCTCATTTCCCAGGGGACGGAAAACATCGACCTTGTGACCCCCACCCACTTTCTGCCCACCATTCTGCCCGCCCTCAGGCCCAGGCTCCCGGTGAGCGTAGTCTGCAACTGCGGAGGCTACGAACGGGTGGAGACTCTGAGAGAACTGGAAGGGGCCGTGGACATCTACCTGCCGGACCTCAAATACGCCGACGCGGTCCTGGCAAAGGGGCTCTCCGGGGCGGAGGACTACTTTCCCGTGGCCTGCGCCGCCATCCGGGAGATGGTTCGCCAGACGGGGCCCGTTCGCTGGGAAGGGGACCGGGTGAAGCGCGGCACCATTGTCCGCCATCTGATTCTGCCGGGCCATGTGGAAAACTCCCTGCGGGTTCTGGACTGGCTGGGGGAGACCTTCGCCCCGGGGGAAATCCTGGTGAGCCTTATGAGCCAGTACACCCCCATGGGGAATCTTCCGGCGCCTCTGGACCGGCCCATTACGGCCCAGGAGCATGACGCAGTTCTCAGCTGGATGTATTTAAACGACCTGCAGGGCTTTACCCAGGAGCGGGGCGCCGCCGACCGGGGGTTTATTCCGGATTTTTAAAAATAATTCAGGGAGGGCGCTTGCCCTCCCTTACTGCAATATATGGAACTGTCCCCATGGTTCAGGGAGGGATGAATCCCTCCCCTACAGTGGGCAGCCCCAGGGGAGGCATGAAGCCTCCCCTGGGATAACGGCTTATTTTTGGTAAACGCGCTCTCCGTCCTTCCAGGTCTCCAGGACCTGAATCTGGTCCAGCTCTTCTCTGGGCGTCTGCAGAGGGTCCCGGCTCAGGACCACCAGGTCCGCGCACTTCCCCGGAGCCAGGGTGCCTTTCCTGTCCTCCTGGAAATACTGGTAGGCGGCGTTGACGGTAATGGCTTTCAGGGCGTCCAGAACGGAAATGCACTCCTCCTGGCCCAGCTTGACGCCTTTGGACGTCACCCGGTTGCAGGCGCACCACACCGTCTCCAGCATATCCGGCTGAATCACCGGGGCGTCCTGGTGAAAGGTAATGGGAACGCCCTGTTCCAGGGCGCTGCGGGCAGGGCTGATGCAGCTGGCCCGTTCCATGCCGAAATTCTGCACATGGACGTCTCCCCAGTGGTACACATGGGCCACAAAGAAGGAAACCATGGCCCCCAGGGCCGCTGCCTTGGGCAGCTGGTCCCGGCCCATAAGCTGACCGTGGACAATCACCGGGCGCAGGTCCTTAAGCTTAGGATAGCTTTCCTCCACCGCTTCCAGGCAGGAGAGGAACTGCTCCGCCGCTGCGTCGCCGTTGCAGTGGGCCAGCAGCTGGGTTTCTTCCTTGGCTGCCTTTTCCATGGCCTGCTTCACGGCCTCGTCGGTCATGGTGCCGTAGCCCCGGTAGTCATCGCTGCCGGCGTAGGGCCGGCGCATCCAGGCCGTGCGGCCCTGGGGGGAGCCGTCCAGGAAGATTTTCATGCCCCCGATGCGAAGATGCCGGCTGGCTTTGCCCAGTTCCTCCCGGGCCTGGGGGTAGGTATCCGGGTCCGGATAGGCCACCAAATCCAGCTTTAAAAGCTTCCGGCCAATGAGCATATGGTACAGCGGCAGCAGCTCCCGGACGATCATGCCGTCCTGGATGGTGGTGATGCCGTAGGAGGCGTAGATCTCCTGGGCCTTGGCGTAGGCCTGTAAAAGCTCCTCCGGCGGCGCCATGGGGATTTTCTTCAGGTAGGAGACAAAGGCGTTTTCCTCCAGGTATCCCGTGAGCTTGCCGTCCTTGGTTTCAATCCGTCCCCCCTCCGGGGCCTGGGTCTGGGGGGTGATGTCCAGGGCTTCCAGGCCCAGGCTGTTCAGAAAGCCCATGTGCCCGGACTTGTGGTGAATGACCAGGGGATTTTTGGGGGCGAAGCTGTCCAGCTCCTCCAGGGTGGGGAAGGGCGGGGCTTTGTCATAGTCCCGGGCCGTGACCCACTGGCCCGGGGCGGGCTTGTGCTTTTCCAGGAAGAGCCCGATCCGGCGGCCCATTTCCTCCACCGTGTCCGCCCCCTCCAGGGAGATCTGCAGCTGGGCGCTGGCCATCTGGGAGAAGTGGCTGTGGGCGTCGATAAATCCGGGCATCAGGGTGGCGCCGTAGAGGTTCACCTCTTCGCACTTGCCTGCCATGGCCCGAAGGTCCGCCTCCGGGCCCACCGCCAGAATCTTGTCATCCTTCACCAGGAGGGCCTGGGTGTACAGATTTTCCTCCATGGTCAGAATGTTGCCGCCGTAAAACAGTGTTTTCATGATCTGCACCTCAAATCCTTTGTTTTTCCGTGAATCTGCCGCTTCCTCTAG
>DVJG01000133.1 GCA_018710805.1 Candidatus Faecousia faecipullorum | reverse complement strand
CGGCTCCGGTAAGTCTGTCTTTACAAAGACCTTTGCCGGTATGCTGGAAGCCAACGGCTATATCAGCGAAGGCTCCATCATCTTCAACGACGAGGACCTGGCCGATACCCGGGTGGAGCTGACTTCCTCCGCCCGCCGCGCCATCAATGATATTTGGACGAAGCTCAATAAGTATTCCCAGCTGGAAAACGGCAGCGAGACCTACAAGGCCATGCTGTCCCTGGAGTCCGAAAAGCGCGCCCGGGAGACCCTGGGCGAAGCCGAGAAGCAGGAGACCACGGATAAGATCAATGACCTGACCTTCCAGCGCACCGAGCTTTTTAACCACAAAATGACCATTGACTCCCGGAAGGAAAGAGCCCGCTATAAGGAAGTTTCCGCGCAGATCAAGGCACTGGATGAACAGATCAAGGCCTTGGAAAAGCAGCGCAGCGATGCAATCGCCGCCCACAAGAAGGCCGCCCGTGCCGACGAAGCCTACAAGGACGAGTATGACAAGAAGATGGCCGAGCTGAAAGCCAAGTATGCCAAGGAAATTCACTGCCAGGTGGCAGAGGAAACCAAGGCCCGCAATGAGGTCATCGCCAAAGAGATTTACCTGTCTGTCGGCCGGTTCGGCATTAAGGGACGGATGCAGAGCATCATGAAGCTGGAAAAATGCTTCCGCAAGGCCATGGCCCTGGGCCTGGATTTAAACGATGACAGCGTCCGCAACAATATCTTCGACGAAGTTGTGTTCCGGGTCCGCTACCTGGATGAGAATGAGAAGAGCCTCCATGGCACCAGCGTCATTAACCTGGCAAAGGTCAAGTACCCCAAGGACTGGACCAAGATTCGCGGCGGCAAGATTGCAACCGTGTTCCAGGACCCCATGACCTCTCTGAACCCCATCATCACCATCGGCAAGCAGATCACTTCCGTCATCCTCAAGCACCAGAACTGCTCCGAGCTGGAGGCCCGTCAGAGAGCCCTCTCCCTTATGAAAAAGGTGGGCATCCCCAATGCGGAAGCTCGTTTTGACGATTACCCCTTCCAGTATTCCGGCGGTATGCGGCAGAGAATTGTCATCGCCATTGCTCTGTCCTGCCAGCCCAAGATTCTCATCTGTGACGAGCCCACAACCGCTCTGGACGTGACCATTCAGGCCCAGATTCTCAAGCTCATCAAGGACCTGCAGAAGGAATTCCATTACACCATCGTGTTCATCACCCACGACCTGGGTGTTGTGGCCAATGTTGCCGACCGTGTGGCAGTGCTCTACGGCGGTCAGGTGGTGGAGCTGGGTACCTGCGAGGAGGTTTTCTACGACCCCAGACATCCCTACACCTGGGCCCTGCTGTCGAGCCTTCCTCAGCTGGCTCAGCGCAACACTAAGCTCTACTCCATTACCGGCACGCCTCCGTCCCTGTACAATAAGATTGTAGGCGACGCCTTTGCCCCCCGGAACCCCTACTGCCTTGAGATCGACACCCTGAAGGAGCCCCCCATGTTCCAGGTTTCCGAGACCCACTTTGCCAAGACCTGGCTCCTGGACCCCAGAGCCCCCAAGGTGGAAAAGCCGGAGATCATTCATAATATCCACGATAAGCTTGTGGAAGCATTCAACATCTGAGGAGGTACAATCGTGACGAAAGAAAAAGAAACCAAAAGCGTTTCTCATCTGCCGGAACATGGCCCCCTGGATGAGAACGGCAGAGAGATTCTGCTGAGCGTCAAAAACGTGGACATTACCTTCGGCAAGGGCGAAAATGCCGTCCGTGCCGTGAAGAATGCCAGCTTTGACATTTATAAAGGAGAGACATTCTCCCTGGTTGGCGAATCCGGTTCCGGCAAGACCACCATTGGCCGGGCCGTGATTCGGGTCAACCCCTGCGCCGCAGGCGAAATTCAGTACAAGGGCGTCCGCATTTCCGGTAAGACCAGCCATAGCCTGGATCGGGAAGTGGTCCGGAACATCCAGATGGTCTTCCAGGATCCTGCCGCTTCCCTGAACGAGCGCGCCACCGTTGACTATATCATTTCCGAGGGCCTGTACAACTTCCACCTCTTTGAAAATGAAGAAGACCGGGTCCGTAAGGTGGAAAACATGATCAACGAGGTTGGCCTGCTTCCGGAGCACCTGACCCGTTATCCCCACGAGTTCTCCGGCGGCCAGCGCCAGAGAATCGGTCTGGCCCGGGCCATGGTCATGGAGCCTGAGCTGGTCATCGCAGACGAACCCATCTCCGCTCTGGACGTGTCCATTCGTGCCCAGGTGCTGAACCTTCTGAAAAAGTTCCAGAAGGAACGGAATGTGACCTACCTGTTCATTGCCCACGACCTGTCCATTGTCCGGTTCATTTCCGACCGGATCGGCGTTATCTACAAGGGCGACATCGTGGAGATTGCCGAGGCTGAGGAGCTGTTCAACTACCCCCTGCACCCCTACACCCGCAGCCTGATTTCTGCCATTCCCATTCCCGACCCCACCCTGGAGAAAAACAAGGTCCTCTTTACCTACGACCCCTCTGTGCATGACTACAGCGAGGACAAGCCCGAAATGGTGGACATCGGCCACAACCACTTCGTCTACGGCAACAAGCAGGAGATTGAAGCCTACAAGGCCCGCCGGGAAACCGGAGAACCCATCAAGTCCATCACCATTCTGGACCCCAATGCCCCCAAGGAGGAAAAGGAAGCCGCCGAGGCATCCATTCCCCACGACGATGGTATTTTGGATCACCCAATCCACGACACGGGCAATCTGTGGTACACCATCCTGTCCTTCTTCCTGCCGCTGCTTGGCTTCATTGGCGGATGGATTTTCAAAAAGTACAAGCACACCCGCAACGCGAAAGCCTGCTTCAAGGGCGCGTGGATCGGCCTTGCTACCCTGGGAGTCATCATCCTGTTCTTCTGTCTGATGCTGCTTCTTGCGGTGATATAACTACCTTTCCTGCGGAGCGGCCATCCGGTCGCCCCGCAGATTCTTTATTAAGGAGAATACTATGCGAAAAAGCGGAGGGGATAAGCGTCCCTATCTGAAACCCGTGCTCCGGGTGGAGCTTTCCCAGGACAATATCACCCTGCGGATTGTGCTGGCGGTGGTGCTTCTGGCTGTGGCGATTGTGGCCATCGGATACGGCCTCAATGCCGCGCTGACGGTGGAGCCTGGCTGGGAAACCGTGGAGACAACTGCCGAAACACCCACCTGGTCCCAGGACTTTGTTCTGCGCTATTACTTTGACGGGGAAAACCCCACAGAGCTGAAGCGCCAGGTCACCAGAGCCTATACGGAGGCATCGGAGTTCGGCTTCCGGCTCTTCTCTCCGGAAACCATGGAGTATGGCTTTTATAATGTAGGATATCTGAATGACCACCCCAATGAGGACGTCCAGGTTCTGCCGGATCTGTACCCCGCTTTGGAACAGGCAGCGGCTTCCGGGAGCCGTCATGTGTTCCTGGCTCCGGCCATGGCGGAGTATGCCTCCCTTTTTTCCTGCACCGATGACGCCACTGCTTCCAGTCTTGACCCTGGGAAGAACCCGGAGGAGATTGCCTGGCTTGCAGAGCTTGCCGGCTATGTCCGGGACCCGGAACACATTCGGCTGGAGATAAAAGGGGAGGGAAAGGTCCGCCTGGTGGTTTCCCAGGGATATCTGGACTTTGCCGAGAAATATGAAATTGATACCCTGTTCGATTTTGGCGTTGCTCACCATGCCTTCCTGGCGGATTTTCTGGCAGAAAAGCTCAGTGTTCAGGGCTTCACCAATGGATATCTGGCGAGCTTCGACGGCTTCACCCGGAATCTGGACAGCCGGGGCACTTCCTACGACCTGAATCTGTTCCACCGGAATGGTACGGATATCTGTCAGCCGGCAAAGCTCCGCTACAGCGGGCCCATGAGCATCGTGGCCCTCCGGGACTACCCCCTGTCCGAGAAGGACCGCCGCAGATGTTATGTCTACGAGGACGGGACCATCGTCTCGGCCTACCTGAATCCCGAAACCTGCCTCAGCGCCGCCGAAATGTCGGACCTGGTGCTGTACGACCCGTCTCTGAGCTGCGGTCAGCTGGCACTGAAGGCCCTGGACCTTGTTGTCTCCGGTACCATCCAGCCGGAAGCCCTGGATGGGGTCAATGCCATTTGGTACGAAGGGGACACCATCCGCTATACGGACCACGAAAATCCCCCGGAGCTTGTAACGGATACCGTGCAATACAACCTCAAAGAAGCATGAAAAATCCCCGATGTGGTTGACCAGACCGCATCGGGGATTTCTCAGAGAAAAAGAGAGGTAAGAAAATGAAAAAGGATGAAGAAATCTTTACTATGTACATTTATTATATCCGTGGTGTATTAAGAAATTAAGAGGGAAATTGTTAAAAGAGTATTAAGTACATAGAAACAAACCAGGAAGTTTTGTGCAGACTATCCAAATGTGAACTTTTTGTAGCATCTGCTCCGGAGGCCTTGACTTTTTTCCAAAAGGGAGTATAGTAAAGACAAATGAATTAGCACTCTAATAGAGAGAGTGCTAATAGACGAAAGGAAGGATAGCTGTGAACTTTAACGACTATACCCAAAAGTCTCTGGAAGCTGTCCAGAGCGCACAAAATTTAGCCCAGCAATGCAGCCACCAGATGCTGGACCAGATCCACCTGCTTCTCGCGCTTCTGCGCCAGGAGGGCGGGCTGATTCCCCAGCTTCTGAAAAAAATGGATGTCACCGTGGAGAGCCTGGATGCCGCCGCAGAGGCAGAGCTCCGCAAACTTCCCGTTGTGACCGGCAGCCGGGAGGCGGGGAAATTCTATATCTCCGCCGGCGTGGATGCGGCCCTTGCAGCCGCCGAGAACCAGAAAACCGCCATGCACGATGAGTTTGTCTCCGTGGAGCACCTGTTCCTGGGACTTCTGGAAGCCGCCGAAGGCGGTGTGAAGAAGCTCTTCGACACCTACCGCATTACAAAGGAGACGGTGCTCAAAACCCTGCAAACCGTCCGCGGCAACCAGCGGGTCACCTCTGATAACCCTGAGGGAACCTATGACGCGCTCCAAAAATATGGCACGGACCTGGTCAAGCGTGCCCGGGAGCAGAAAATGGACCCGGTGATTGGCCGGGACGAGGAAATCCGAAATGTCATCCGTATTCTCTCGAGAAAAACCAAGAATAACCCCGTGCTCATCGGCGAACCCGGCGTTGGCAAAACCGCCATTGCCGAGGGCCTGGCCCAGCGAATCGTCAAAAAGGACGTGCCAAAGTCCCTCCAGGATAAAACCATCTTCTCCCTGGACATGGGCGCCCTGATTGCAGGCGCCAAGTACCGGGGCGAATTTGAGGAGCGGTTAAAAGCCGTTCTCAACGAGGTCAAACAGTCGGAAGGACGGATTCTGCTGTTCATCGACGAGCTTCACACCATTGTAGGAGCCGGCAAGACTGAGGGCAGCATGGACGCAGGCAACCTCTTAAAACCCATGCTGGCCAGAGGTGAGCTGCACTGCATCGGCGCCACCACCCTGGACGAGTACCGCCAGTATATTGAAAAAGACCCCGCCTTGGAGCGCCGTTTTCAGCCCGTCATGGTGGATGAGCCCACGGTGGAGGACACCATTGCTATCCTCCGGGGCCTGAAAGAGCGTTATGAAGTCTTCCACGGCGTGAAGATTGCCGACTCCGCCATCATTGCGGCAGCCACCCTCTCCCACCGCTATATTACGGACCGATTCCTTCCCGACAAGGCCATCGACCTGGTGGATGAGGCCTGCGCCCAAATTCGGACGGAAATGGATTCCATGCCCACGGAGCTGGACGCCGTCTCCCGGAAGATTATCCAGATGGAAATCGAGGAAGCGGCCCTTAAGAAAGAGGAGGATGCACTGAGCAAAGCCCGGCTGACGGAGCTTCAAAAGGAGCTGGCCGAGGAACGGGACACCTTCAATGCCATGAAGGCCCAGTGGGAGAATGAGAAAAACGCCATCGGCCGGGTCCAGCAGCTTCGTGAGAAGATCGAGGACTTGAATCGTCAGATTGAAGCCGCTGAGCAGAACTATGATTTGGAAAAAGCCGCGGAACTTAAGTATGGCCGCCTTCCCGAGGCCCAGCGCCAGCTGGAAGAGGAGGAACGCCGGGCCCAGACCGCCAAGGAGAGCAACATCCTTCGGGACCGGGTTACGGAGGAGGAAATCGCCAAAATCGTGGAGCGGTGGACGGGCATTCCCGTGTCCCGCCTGGTTCAGGGGGAGCGGGAGAAGCTATTGCACCTGGACGAGACCCTTCACAAGCGTGTGATAGGCCAGGACGAGGCGGTCCAGGCGGTTACCGAGGCCATTCAGCGCAGCCGCGCAGGCATCCAAGACCCCAACCGGCCCATCGGTTCCTTCCTGTTCCTGGGACCCACAGGCGTGGGCAAAACAGAGCTGGCAAAGACCCTGGCCGAGGCACTGTTTGACGATGAAAACAATATGGTGCGTATCGATATGTCCGAGTATATGGAGAAGTTCTCGGTGTCCCGGCTCATCGGTGCGCCTCCGGGATACGTGGGCTATGAAGAAGGCGGCCAGCTGACGGAAGCCGTTCGCCGGAAGCCCTACTCCGTGGTCCTCTTCGACGAGGTGGAGAAGGCCCATCCCGACGTATTCAACGTGCTCCTGCAGGTCCTGGACGACGGACGTATTACGGATTCCCAAGGCCGCACCGTGGACTTTAAAAATACCATCCTGATTCTCACCTCCAATCTGGGTTCGGAATATCTATTGAATGGTATCAATGCCGACGGCACCATTGAAGATAGCGCCAAGGCCCAGGTCCAAAGCCTCCTGCGGCGGTCCTTCCGGCCGGAATTCCTGAACCGTCTGGATGAGATTGTGTTCTATAAACCCCTGACCAAGGAAAACGTCACATCCATTATCGACTTGCAGATTGCAAAGCTCAACCAGCGCCTGGCGGAGCAGCAGATTCAGTGCGTCCTTACCGACGCTGCCAAGAGCGCCATTGTGGATGCCGCCTACGATCCCCAGTACGGCGCCAGACCTCTGCGCCGCTATGTCCAGCATACCGTGGAGACCATGCTCAGCAAGCGCCTGCTGAGAGGCGACATTCTCCCCGGCCAGACCGTGACAGTGGACGCCGCCGACGGCGAATTGCAAATGCGGTAACAAATCTATTTACAGCAGGGGGGAGGCACGCCTCTCCCCTGGCACTGTTTGTCAAAAAAGCCTCGCAGAGTTTGCCGCCTGAGGCGGCAAATAAAATGAAAACCGTTTTCTGCCGGGGCGTGTACCTGGCAGAAAACACTTCTCAGGCTCCAAGTGTGTGAGTTGTGCGCCACAGCGCACAAGGAGTGCGCGCCGGAGACTGCAAAAACCTGTCCAAAAGCCCCAAAGGGGATTTTGGACAGCTTGAGCAGGGGAGAGGCACGCCTCTCCCTTGCGGTTTTCTGATTTGAAACTTGTTACTTTACAAATATCAAAAATGTAATAAAATCCGGAGAAAGTATCGGGATAGGTAAAGAAAGTTGGCAGGAGAACGGGATAGAGCGGGAAAAAGCTTTAAGACTTTATTAAGAAATGTAAATGCTTTGTAATTTTTTGTAATTTCCCTATTGACAATCCTGAGAAGGTGTGATATGATTCAGACACAAGAAAGAGATGCCCCACCTGATGACGCCTATGGCTGTCTCCCCGATTGGCAGACCCGGCGGAAACGGGAACGGCAAAGATTTCTGTAAATCTAAACCAATTTTCATTAGGAGGTTAGAAAAACTATGAAAACCGCAATGAAGAAGATCATGACCCTGTTGCTTGTGGCCATGCTTCTGGTCACCGCAATCCCCTTTACGGCGTTCGCCGCTGATGGTGATGGCATCTTGACAATCGGCCTTTTCTTGGATGGCAACTGGGTTAACAGAGTGCAGGTCGGCACTCCCGGCATGACTGTTAACCAAGCAATTGCAGAAGTAGTAAGCTTTCTGCCTGGCAAGTATCCCGACAACTATACTTATGAAAAAACAACCCTTCATAAGTATGATGGTGATCTTGGCAGTGGCACCTTGTTCTCCGGTGCAGACACGATTGTCACCAAGGATTATCCCTTCGCCAACGTGTATTTGAGCACCAAGAGAGATTCCTACTCCGGAACGGTTTACTACTATCAGTTTGGCACCAATGTTCTGCTGGGCAAGTACGAATTTACCAAGACTGCTACCGATAGCGGCCTGCCTGCTGTTACTTACAATGAGATTAAAGACCATGTGCCCGCTCCTCAGAATAGCAGCGTGACCCATTCTCTGAGTTATGTGGATGCCCCTGACGGCAACCGCATGGGCGACACCTTCCAGGGTGAAGCCGGACGGATTTATGACGGACACCATGAGGTGGGCACCTTCAGCGCCTATGTCAACGTGAACGACAATGGCGGCAACAGCGGCGGTGACGGCGGCAACCAGCCCACCGAGTCCAAGAAGGTTACCCTGACCGTTAAGGAAGGCAGCACCACGCTTGTGAATGCCAAAACCATCGAGCTGACCAACAATTCCGCTTCTCTGAAGAACATCCTGTACTACCACTGGAATTCGAACTGGGAAAACGAGTACAACTTCGTCTCCGACAGCCTGGGCCGTGGCAAGGACGGCACCATCAAGGGCGGCGAGAGCGTCACTGTCGCTGTTTCCAGCAAGAACAAGCCCACCGAGCCCTCCGTCAAGGATATTACCTATATTATTAAAATCGGCACCACTGCCGACAACGCTAAGGAATCCTTCCGCGGCTCCTTCACTCCCGCCCAGAACGGCGCTTCCAAGGTTGGCGACATTCTGACCAACAAGTGGAACAGCAAATGGAAGAACTCCTACAAGTTCGAGAACGCTTACGTCAAGGTCGTTGGCGACCTGGGCGAGAATGACTATGTCAAGGCTGGCCAGACCGTGACCATCCGTGTGTCCTCTAAGAGCAGCTCCGGCGGTTCCACCGGCAACGGCGGCCACAACAAGTTCCCCTACGATGTCTATCTGCACGTTTACCTGAACAACAACCTGGATGCCGCTCACAAGACCTTCGACATCACCGACGGCATTGCCGCTGACGGCGTTGTTGACAAGAACGACATCTGGAACAACCTGCTGAAGAACTACTACAGCGCTAAGGACAGCAAGGGTGTCAAGATTGAGCTGTACAAGGCTACCGGCAACTGGGTCAAGGACTTCGCTGCCGACAACCAGGTTTCCAGCATCAATAACATCCTGGATCTGCGTGACGATGGCTACGTCCACATCAACGTGGTTCTGAACAACGCCAAGTCCAAGACCTCCAGCTCCAACGCGGACCCCAACAACCCCAAGACTGGTGACTCCATCGGCACTGTCATCTCCGTCATGGGCCTGTCCGCCACCGCTCTGGCCACCATGTTCTTCTTCAACAAGAAGCGCATCTTTGGCTAAGAGACGATCAGGAATCAAAATTCTATAATTCCTAATGAAATGACCCGGCAGTGAAAACTGCCGGGTTTTTCGCGCTTAAAAAGTAAGAGGAGAGGCAAGCCTCTCCCGCAATCGCAATTTTCCCATGTAATAATGTCAGGGAGGGCTTTGACCCTCCCTGACATTTGTATTTTCCGTTATTCGCAGCGGAACCGAATGGGCTCTGCTTCCTGATTGGGCGCAGGCCGCAGAATGGTCCCGGCTGGGATGTCTCCCTTTACCACACACCCGGCGCCGATGACGGAGCCTGGGCCGATGCGGGTTCCCCGCAAAATCGTGGCGTTGGCGCCTACCCATACGTTGTCGCCGATGACAACCTCACCATATTTGTAGTGGGTGCCCCGGCGTTCATCGGCGAAGGTAAAGTCGTGGTCGTGGTCCACGATGACCACATTGGGCCCAAACTGACAGTTCCGGCCGATTACGATGCTTTTCATGGCCGTCACCACACAGCCTTGATTAAAAAAGCTGGTGCCGATTTGAAGAACCCCGCCGCAGACTTTGAAGCTGACGTTTTTTCTTGTCATGACGCTGCTTCCCAGAGCCAGCGAGCCGCCGTCCTCCAGGCGTATTTCCGTGGAGGGATGGAGATTCTGCCGCAGACTCACCAGGGCTGTCCGGGGGTGCCTGAGCCGCAGAAGGGCCATTCTCAGCAGGCCGTAACC
>DVJG01000011.1 GCA_018710805.1 Candidatus Faecousia faecipullorum | reverse complement strand
GACGAGACAAAATATACCCTTCCCCGGAGTAAACCCGGAGAAAATCCCTACAATATGAGTTTTTCCGGACTGAAAACCGCGGCGCTGAATCTCATTCACCATGCGGAGCAGGTGGGGGAGACAATCGACATTCCCTCCCTCTGCGCATCCTTCTCCGCTGCCGTGTCGGATACCCTGGTTCCCCGGGTGGCCATGGCAATACAGGAGACGGGCTGCCGGAAAATCGCCGTGGCAGGCGGTGTGGCTGCCAACAGCCGCATCCGTGCCGACATCCTGGCGGCGGCGGAAAAGCTGAATGCCAAGGTCTATATGCCTCCGCTGAAGCTCTGCGGCGACAACGGCGCTATGATTGGTGCTCAGGCCTATTACGAATATCTGGCAGGCAGCACTGCTGATATGTCCCTGAACGCCTACGCCACAAAGTCCATTCTGGGAGAAGCACTCTGAGTGAATGAATATTTTACCCCCAATTCATACACTTGACAAAAAATATTCACAAATGTTACCGGTTTGTTACATTATTGGGAAAAACCCGGGATTTAAAGTTGAAAAAATCCACACCCCTGTGGAAAGAGCTGTGGAAACTGTGTATAAAGCGGTGAATATTTGTAACCCGGCTGTTCAAAAAGAACAGCCGGGTTATTTATACCTTGCGGAGCAAGATGTGGATGCGGTGATTCTCGGCGCCGTCATTTGCGTTTCGGAGAATCGAGAAACCACACTTTTGAAGGGTCCGCAGGGATGCTGCATTGCTCTTGGATACGTGGGCGTAGACCTTTTGACTGCTGATTTCCCGGAGAACGGCGTTTATAAGCTTAAAGGCGCAGCCTTGGTTTCGTTGGTCGGGCCTGGTTTCCAGGGCTTCCAGCAGGAGGCCATCTTCCCAGGGTTTCAGCCGCAGGGCGCTGACATACTGGCCGTTTTCCTTCCAAAGTGCACAGAAAGCATTTTCCTGCGGGAAAAAGTCCTCCAGCAAATAGTCACGGAACTTTTGAATTGCCAGCTGCAACTGCTGAGCCTTTGGCTTCTCAGGAAAGAAATATTCCCCGTTTTCCACATTTCCCTCAATGTAGATGTCCATCATTTCCGTGAAGGGCAGGGCGTCAAATGTGTAAAAAAGCTGCAGGTGATTCATTTCCCGTATTTTTCTTTCAAATAAAGGATAGCTTCCCGATAGCCTTCCAGACCGCGGCCCTTGATGGTTTTCTCGCAGGCGAGACCGGCGTAGGATACCTGCCGGAAAGGCTCCCGAGCGTCTACGTCGGAGATGTGAACCTCCACCGCCGGAATGGAAACGGCTTTCAGGGCGTCCAGAATGGCCACCGATGTGTGGGTGTAGGCAGCAGGATTGATGACGATGCCGTCTGCCTTCCCGTAGGCGGCCTGGATTTTGTCCACCAGATCGCCTTCGTGGTTTGACTGGTACTGCTCCACTTCCACGCCCGCTTCTCTTGCGGTTTCCTTCAGAAGGTCCAGAAGGTCCGAGAAGCTGTTCCTCCCGTAAATGCCCGGTTCCCGGATGCCCAGCATATTGATGTTGGGGCCATTCAAAACCAAAATCTTCATACTTGTCCCTCCAGCGCTGCGAGAATGGTTTCCACGGCCTCTTCTATGCTGCCGTTATTGTCCACAATGTCGTCGGCAAAGGCGGCGTAGCGGTCCTTCCGGGCCTCATACAGCTGGGAAAGCTGGTTAAGCTGGGACAAGGGCCGCCCGTCGGTGGGCAGCTTCTCAATATCCCGCTGAAGCCAGAAAATGCGGCTGTTCTGATGGAGAAGGGGATAGTTTCGCATCTGGGTTACACAGCCCCCGCCGGTTACCAGAACCCCGCCGGACTGCTTGGACAGGGACTCCAAAGCCTGGGTTTCGAATTGCCGGAAAACTTCCTCCCCATCCTGGGCAAAGATGTCCACAATGGACTTTCCCGCAAGAAGAGGAATCTCCTGGTCACTATCCAGGATTTTTCGTCCGGTTTTCTCAGCCAGCAGCCGTCCCACGGTGCTTTTGCCGCATCCGGGCATGCCGATGAGGGCGATGTTCTGCAGCCCCATCGACACTTGACGGTAGATTTCCTCCATGCGCTTGTTGTCGATTACGGTGCCGGTGAAGCATTCGGATGCCTCCTTGGCCTGGGCAATGAGCATCCAGAGACCGCCGGCATGGGGAATGCCAAGGGTTTCTGCATCCAGCAGGAGTTTTGTGCGGGCGGGATTATACACGGCGTCCAGCACCCCTTGGAGGTTTGGGAAGTCCCGGAGGTCCACTGCCGACACGCCGTTTCCGGGATACATCCCAAGGGGCGTGGCGTTGACAATGATGGCAGCATCTGCGTGGCGATGAAGATTCTCATAATTATCCGGCCCGGAGCGGGAGATCACCACGACCTGGGCGCCCAGCTCGGCGAGAACCCGCTGTGCGGTGCAGGATGCTCCGCCGCTGCCAAGAACCAGAGCTTTTTTTCCTGCCGGCTGAATGCCGCTTTTGGAGACCAATGTGAGAAATCCGAAATAGTCCGTATTGTGGCCCCAGAGGGTTCCGTCGCTGCGCCGGACAATGGTGTTCACCACCCCCAGCTTTTGGGCCGTGGGGGACAGCTCGTCCAGAAAGGGAATGACCGTTTTTTTGTAGGGCATGGTCACGTTGATTCCAGTGAAATCCCCGTTTCGCAGAAAATCCCCGACTTCCTCCGGCTCTTTTTCAAAGAGGGAGTAGGTGTAGCTTCCGAGAAGACCATGGATCTGGGGAGAGTAGCTGTGGCCCAGGGTCCGTCCCAGCAGTCCGCAGAGCATCAGACCACCTCCGTATAGCTGCCGAAGTACTTGAATTCCTCGCACAGCTCGCTGAGTTCGCACATGAGCTGCACGAATTCCTCGGAATAGATGGAGGTTTCCAGGTCGAAATAGAACATGAACTCAAATTCCCGGTCGGGAATGGGCCGGGATTCCAGCTTGGTCACGTTGATGCCCAAGGTGTACAGCCGTGCCAGGACCTTGTAAAGCGCACCGGGACGGTGATTGAGAATCATCATGACGCTGGTCTTGTCGGAGCCGGGGTAGATTTCCAGATTCTTGCTGATGCAGATAAAACGCGTCCGGTTGTTGCCCTTATCCTGAACAGAGGCTTGCAGACATTCAAGGCCGTAGAGCTCCGCGCAGGAGCGGCTGCTGAGGGCCGCCACGTCATGACGGCCGGACTTTGCCACCATCTCCGCAGCCACGGCGGTATTGCTTACAGGGATCACGTTGACCCCTGTGAGGCTTTGCAGAAAGTCTCCGCACTGGGAAATTGCCTGCTCATGGGAGTAGATTTCCTTGATGTCCTCCAGTTTTGTGCCTTTGTTCACCAGAAGACTGTGGTCCACTTTCAGCCGGAAGGTCCGGACGATGGAGAAGTTGTGCTTCACCATCAGGTCGTAGACCTTTTTCACGGAGCCAGCGGTGGAGTTTTCGATGGGCAGAATGCCGTACTGGCACATTCCCTGCTCAATGGCTGAGAAAACGGATTCAAAGTTTTTAAAGTACAAAATGAAGGGATTTTTGAAAATGTGCTCACAGGCGATTTGGGAATAGGCCCCTTCCACGCCCTGGCAGGCTACCATAGGCGCCTGGGGGAAGAGCTTGGGGGTATTCTCGATGGCCTTCGTGATCTGCTGCCAGAGGGGGCTGATATTGCCGCTGCACTTGCTTTGATAGCTCCGGCTCAGCTCAAAGAGCATGGAGTAGAGAACGCGGGTGTAGTTTTCCATGCCCGGCTGGGCCTTTTTTGCCACATCCTGGAGCTTGGCGCGCTCCCGGGCAGGCTGGGAAATGGGAAGGTCGTTGTCCTTTTTGTATTCGGCGATTTTTTCCGCCACCTCCATCCGCTCTCCAAAGAGCGCCACCAGTTGGTCGTCAATGGCATCAATTTTTTGCCGAAGTTCCGTTAAATCCATGATTCTTTCCTCCTGTCTGTCTGGGTATTTCCCAAAATCAAATCATAAATGGCGATGGCCGCCGCCGCCTCCACCACAGGTACGGCCCGAGGGACAATACAGGGGTCGTGACGGCCTTGGATAATCAGTTCCGTGTTTTCCATCCGGCTTAAGGACACGCTCTGCTGGGGCTGGGAAATGGATGGGGTGGGCTTTATGGTCACCCGGAACAGAACCGGCATCCCATTGGTAATGCCTCCTAAAATGCCTCCTGCGTTGTTGGTTACGGTTTTCACGGCACCGTTTTCCCAGGTAAAGGGGTCGTTGCACTGACTTCCCCGAAGGTTGGCCGCCTCCGCTCCGATGCCGAAGGACAGCGCTTTTACAGCGGGGATGCCGTAGACGATGGATGCAATTTTGCTTTCCACTCCGCCGAACATCGGCTCGCCCAGTCCCGGGGGAAGCCCTGTTACAGCGCATTCAATGGCACCGCCTACGCTGTCCCGGCTGCGCCTTGCCTCGTCAATCACGGCCCGCATCTGTGCCCCGGCCTCCTCGGAGAGGACGGGGAAATCGGCATTTACAGCATGGGACTGCGGATTCAGAGGGTCAAAAGCTTCATCGGACACGCCGCCGATGGAGGCAATGTGGGCGTCAATGCGGATTCCCATTTCTGCCAGCCACTGCTTGCACAGGCCTCCTGCGATGCACAGTGGCGCCGTGAGCCGTCCGGAAAAATGGCCGCCGCCTGCCGCATCCTGAAAGCCGCCATATTTTATTTGGGCGGTGTAGTCGGCGTGACCCGGCCTGGGGCAGTCCCGAAGATTTGCATAGTCTCCGGAGCGGGTGTTTTTATTGTAAATTGCCGCTGCAATGGGCGCTCCGGTGGTGAAGCTTTCCAGAATACCCGCCAGAAATTCCGGCCGATCTTCTTCCTTCCGGGGAGTGGACCAGTCGTTTTGACCGGGGGCGCGGCGGTTCAAAAAACGCTGCAATGCTTCAAAATCCACGGGAAGTCCCGCGGGAATGCCGTCCAGGGTCATGCCGATGGCAGCGCCGTGGGACTGACCGAAAATGGAGAGCTTCAAATTTTCACCGTAGGTACTGCTCATAGTTTCCTCCTAACCGGGCGTATTCCGCCCAAAAACCAGGATAGGATTTCTCTGTGCACGCCGCGTCATGGATGGTCACGCTTTGCGAGCAGACCGTGGCGGCGATGGCGGCGGACATAGCAATGCGGTGGTCGTTCCGGCTGTCCACGGTTCCGCCGGTGAGCCTGGCAGGGTACACCGTCATGACATTCTCGTCGGAAGAAACCCGGCCGCCCAGAGAGGTGAGCATATCGGTCACGGCGGCTACCCGGTCGCTTTCCTTTAACCGCAGCCGCCGGATATCCGTGAAGGCCGCTCCATGATTGCAGGCAGCCACCACCGCAAGAATGGGCACCAGGTCCGGAATATCCGCTGCGGAAATGGTCTGACTGCCATGGCACAGTCTGGATAAAAGTGCCGATACTGCCCGGTCCCCCTGGAAAGAGTTCGGGTCCAGGTTTTGAACGGTTACGTCATTTCCCAGCGCTTCCGCTGCCAGAAAGAACGCGCCATTGCTCCAGTCGCCTTCTACGGTGAGCTTTCCGGGGGAGTGAAAGCATCCGCCGGAAATCCGAAAATCCGGGGCATTTCTTCCAAAGAGGGCCATGGCGCTCCGGGTCATTTCAACGTAAGGCCTGGACTCCAGGGTGCCGGTGATGTGAATTTCCGATTCTCCCGGCACCAGGGACAGGGCCAGAAGAAGCCCTGTGATGAACTGGCTGGAAACCCCGCCGTCAATTTCGTAGCATCCCGGCTGCAGCTTGCCCTGACACCGGACCGAATGTTCCGTGGGCCGGGTCAGGCTGCACCCCATGCGTTCCATTTCCTCCCAAAGCGGGGACAGCGGCCGCTGGGGAAGCCGTCCCTCCAGCAGAAACACCGTGTCCACACCCAGAGCTCCCACCACCGGGAGCAAAAACCGCAGGGTGGAGCCGCTGTCTCGGCAGCCCAGGACTGCGGAGGAGGGAAGGGTTTTCACAGGGGAAATGAAATAACCGGATTCCGTCCGGGTGATTTCGGCGCCCAAAGCCCTGAGACAATCTGCGGTGGCTTCAATGTCCCGGTTGGTCTCGGGACATTGAAGCTCCGTTGGCGCGTCCGCAAAGGCGGCGCAGATGAGAAGCCGATGGGCCTGGGATTTGGAGGGAATGGCGGTGACGGTTCCGGAAAGTTTTCCGGGGAAAATGGTCAAATCCATATCATAATCCCGCCTTTATCCAACTTTTCAGTGCGTCCACACCTACAGGAACAATTTCGCACTGCCCCAGCGCCTTCGGCACAATGAGCTTTACGGTGCCGCCGGAGCGTTTCTTGTCGGAGAGGGTGTAAGCATACAGGTCCTCTGCTTCAAATTCCGTAGAAGTGGGCAGACCAAAGGTTTTCAGAACCTGGATGATTTGCTGGCACACAGCAGCGTCCAGCATCCCCATTTTCACCGCCGCCCGGCTGATGACGGCCATGCCTATGGCCACGGCCTTCCCGTGGGAGACGGAGAAATTGCTTTTTGCCTCAATGCCGTGGGCAAGGGTGTGCCCCAGATTCAGCTTCATCCGCTCCCCGGTGTCAAATTCGTCCAGTGTTACCACGTCCCGCTTTAATTCCACGCATCGGGTGATGACTTCCTCCCGATGGAAGGCAAGCCCCTTTTCCGCCAAATGAGCGAAAAGTGCCGGGTCGTAGAGCACGCCGTATTTGATAACCTCGGCACAGCCGTCCCGGAAGATTTCCGGCTCCAGGGAAGAGAGGGTATCCGTGTCGCAGAGCACCAGGCTTGGCTGGTAAAAGGCTCCCGCCAGGTTTTTTCCGGCAGGCAGGTCGATGGCGGTTTTGCCGCCCACGGAGGAATCCACCGCGGCAAGAAGGGTTGTGGGCACCTGGATGAATCGGATGCCTCGCAGGAAGCTGGCGGCGGCAAAGCCTGCCAGATCCCCAACAACACCGCCGCCCAGGGCGACAATGAGGTCGGAACGGGTCAGTCTGTTTTCCGCCAGGAAATTCAGAAGGTCCAGAAAAACGCTTCCGTTTTTGCTGGCCTCTCCTGCGGGAAATACAAAGGAAACAACCTTGAAGCCCGCGCTTTGGAGGCTGTCCGCTGCCTGTTTTCCATAAATGGGGAAGACGGTGCTCTCGCTGACGATGCACACCGTTTCCGCTTTCCCAAGTTTCTTGGCTTCCCGGCCCAGAGTAGAGAGAATGCCTGCTCCGATGTGAATGTCATAGGTTTTGGAGGCGGTGACCGTTACAATGTTCATCCGTCCACCTCTTCTTTCCGCCGCTTGCCTTCGTCCAGAAGCTGCACCAGCGTTTCCATGTCCTCCTGGGCCAAAGCATCCCGATAGGCTTGGAGGCTGTGGAGATACTGGTCCAGCTCAAAGAGCACGTTGTCCTTGTTTTCCAAAAACAGCTCCGCCCACATCTGAGGGTTCAGCCAGGCAACCCGGGTCAGATCCTTATAGCTCCCGGCGGAGAAGCCCTTGTGTCCCAGGGCTGTGGGAGACTTAATAAAGGCGTTGCTGAGAATATGGGGCATCTGAGAAGTGAATGCGATCATCTTGTCGTGGTCCTCTGCTGTGGTTACGGAGAAGGAGCCAAAATGGCAGGGCGTCAGCGCCTTTTTCACGTGGTCCAGCAAAGCCATGTCGTCAAACACCGGAGGCACCAGCACCATGGGCGCACCCTCAAAGAGGTCTGCACGGCTGTACTTGAACCCGGAAAACTGAGACCCGGCCATGGGATGGCCGCCCACAAAAGTGAAGCCGTATTTTTCTGCCAAAGGGAAGCACCGGGCGCAGATTTCCCGCTTGATACCGCAGCAGTCTATGACCAGTGCGCCGCTGCGAATCAGAGGGGCATTCTGTTCCAGCCAGT
>DVJG01000132.1 GCA_018710805.1 Candidatus Faecousia faecipullorum | reverse complement strand
CCAGCCTGCCTGGGTGCTCTGGTTGATAATGCCGATTTTGCCCGCGCCCTTGGGGACCTCCCAGACGATGACGAAGAAGGCCACCAGCTGGGTCGCCACATAGTTCATCATCAGGGTGAAGAGGGTCTCGTTGGTGTTCCACCGGGCTTTGCAGATGGCAGGAAGGGCCCCCCAGACAGAGCCTGCCAGCAGGGCCGCCACGAACATCAGGGCAATGAGCAGGGCATTGGGGATTTTGTCGCCCAAAAGAATCATGCAGGCGGCGGTAGCAAGGCCGCCGATGAGCATCTGGCCCTCGCCGCCGATGTTCCAGAAGCGCATCTTAAAGGCCGGGGTCACCGCCAGGGACACGCAGAGGAGAATGGCGATATTTTGGAGCAGAATCCAGGTTTTTCTCGCGGTGCCGAAGGCGCCGTAGAACATGGTTTTATAGACCGCCAGAGGGTCTTCGCCGGTAAAGGCCATGGTCACGAAGGCGCAGACAATCAGCGCCAGCACCACCGCAATGGCCCGGATGCCCAGGGCCGAATACCAGGGCAAAGCCTTGCGCTTGGCAATGTGGAATTTGGGAGTTTTAGCCATGGTCTCCACCTCCGATTCTTGTCATCATCATGCCCACTTCGTTCTTTTTCGCCGTGGGCCCGTCCAAAATGCCGCTGACCTTGCCGCCGCAGAGGACCACAATCCGGTCACAGAGCTCCAAAAGCACATCCAGGTCCTCGCCTACGTACACCACGGCCACGCCCCGCTCCTTCTGCTTGTTGATGAGGTCGTAGATGGTGTAGGAGGAGTTGATGTCCAGGCCCCGGACGGCGTAGGCCGTCAGCAGCACCGTGGGGGCGGAGGAGATTTCCCGGCCCACCAGGACCTTCTGGACGTTGCCGCCGGAGAGCCGGCGCACGGGAATATTGAGGCCCGGGGTGTTGACTTCCAGCTCCTCCACCACGTGCTCCGCCAGCTCCTTGGGGGACTTGCGGTCCGTAAAGAAGCCTCTGCCCTTCCGGAAAGACCGGAGCATCATGTTGTCCGTAAGGTCCATGTCTCCCACCAGGCCCATGCCCAGTCGGTCCTCGGGAACGAAGGACAGGCTCACGCCCATGGAGGCAATGGCCAGGGGGTCCTTGCCGATGAGCTCATCGGTTTCGCCGTTGTCTTCCACATAGGTGACGGAGCCGCACTCCACCTTCTGCAGGCCCGCGATGGCCTCCAGAAGCTCCTTCTGGCCCGAGCCGGAGATGCCCGCAATGCCGAGAATTTCGCCGGAGTAGGCGGTGAAGGACACATGGTCCAGCTTCACGATGCCCTCCAGGTTCCGCACCGTCAGGTCCTTCACCACGATTCTGGGCTTGGGGTCCACGGGCTTGGGACGGCGGATGTTCAGGTCCACGGGACGGCCAACCATCATGTTGGTCATTTCCTGGGCGTTGGTGTTTTTCGTCAGCATATCGCCTACGAAGCGGCCCCGGTTCAAAATGGCCACCCGGTCCGACAGGGATTCCACCTCGTGCATTTTGTGGGTGATGATGACGATGGCCTTGCCGTCGTCCCGCATATTCCGGAGCACCGTGAAGAGCTTTTCCGTCTCCTGGGGGGTGAGCACTGCCGTGGGCTCGTCCAGGATGAGGATATCCGCGCCCCGGTAGAGGACCTTTACGATTTCCACGGTCTGCTTCTGAGAGACGGACATATCGTAGATCTTCTGGTTGGGGTCCACGTCAAAGCCGTAGGCATCGCAGATCTCCTTGACCTTTTTGGATACGGCGGCCATGTTCAGCCGTCCCTTTTCGTGGAGGCCCAGAACAATGTTCTCCGCCGCCGTCAGCACGTCCACCAGTTTGAAGTGCTGATGAATCATGCCGATGCCATGGGAAAAAGCGTCCTTGGGGGAAGCGATGGTGACGGGCTTGCCGTCGATGCAGATCTGGCCCTCGTCAGGGAAGTAGATGCCCGAGAGCATATTCATAAGTGTGGTCTTGCCGCTGCCGTTTTCTCCCAGCAGGGCTAAGATCTCTCCCCGGTAGATGTCCAGCCAGACCTTGTCGTTGGCCAGAACTGTGCCGAAGGATTTGGTGATGTCCCGCATGGTAACGGCGGGGACCTTATTTTCCACGGCCTTCTCCTCCTTGAATTTCGTTTTTTATGGCAAAAGGTTGGATTTTCTCCCTATCTGCCGCAAAGGGCAGTGTAGCGTTTTCCACTGCACTGCCCTTTAAGGCAGAACCCCGGAGACGGCCCCCCTAGGGGGACCGTCTGTGGGATTCAGGTAAATTATGGCAACACCGCACAATTGTGTCTGCGCCCTTCGTCCAATCTTTCGCCCCGTCCGTGCAGTTATCAAAGAGGGAAATACATGAAGTATTCCCGCTCTTTGATAACTTTCGTTCGTGACAAAATCTTTGGCCGAATGTGCTTGCCAAATTATGCGTCGCTGCCTTAGAACTTCTCGTCCAGCAGAGTGATGCCGTCGATCCGCAGGTCGAAGTAAGGAGCGCTGCGGTACTCGGACTCGTGGAAGTAGCCGTCGGAAATGGCCTCGGTGTCGGGGGTGTAGTCGGGGTCGGTGTCCACGTCGG
>DVJG01000131.1 GCA_018710805.1 Candidatus Faecousia faecipullorum | reverse complement strand
CTGGGGCTCATAAGAGCCGTCTCCAAAACCTTGCCCTTAATCAGCTCCCGGGCGGTCAGCAGGCGCTCTGCCTCGTCAATGACGGCCTGGGTTACGCCTTCCTTGCCCACGGTGAGGGTGGTATCCAGGGTGTTTGCCTGGGCCCGGAATTCGGCCCGCTGTTTACTTGTGAGCATAGCCCGCCTCCTTTAGTTTTTCATAGAAAATGTTCAGCGCAACTGCGCGATGGGACACTTTGTTCTTTTCCTCGGCGGTAACCTCCGCCAGGGTTTTGCCATAGGGGGGATAGTAGAAAATGGGGTCGTAGCCGAAGCCGCCCGCTCCCGCAGGCGCCCGCAGGAGCTCCCCGTGAACCTCGCCCCGGGCCTGGATGGTTTTTCCGTCAGGGGTCACCAAGGTGATGACGCAGACAAACTTCGCCTGACGCTGGCCGTCGGGGATGTGCTCCGCGTTCTTTAAAAGAAGCTGCAGTCTTCCCCAGTCGTCCAGGCTGTCATCGAAGCCGTATCGTGCAGAGTAGACGCCGGGCTCCCCGTTCAGGGCGTCCACGGCAATGCCGGAATCGTCAGCCAGCGCCGGAAGTCCCGTGGCTTCCATTACGGCTTTGGCCTTGATGTAGGAGTTTTCCTCAAAGGTGGTGCCGGTCTCCTCCACGTCGATGTCCACGCCCAGGTCACTTTCCAGGACAAGCTCCATATCGAACTTTTCCGTAATTTTGCTGATCTCCACCAGCTTATGCGGATTCTTACTTGCTAACACGACTTTCATGAGATAAGCGCCTCCACAAAATCTCTGGCAATAAAGGGCATCAGGTCCTCAGCCTTTTCTCCAACACCTACAAACTTCACCGGAATCTGCAGGGCATCCGCCACAGCAATGACGATGCCGCCTTTGGCGGTGCCGTCCAGCTTGGTCAGCGCAATGGCAGTGACCCCTGCGATTTCCTTAAACTGCTTTGCCTGAATAAGACCGTTCTGGCCTGTGGTTGCATCCAGTACCAGAAGGACTTCTTTCGCGGCGTCGGGCAGCTCCCGATTGACGATTCTTGTGATTTTGTTGAGCTCGTTCATCAGGTTCTGCTTATTGTGGAGCCGTCCGGCGGTGTCAATTAAAATCACGTCCACATCCCGGGCTTTGGCGGCCTGGAGGCCGTCGAACACCACGGCTGCAGGATCAGCGCCTTCGTGCTGGCGGACAATGTCGGCACCGCTGCGGCCTGCCCAGATTTCCAGCTGGTCTGCGGCGGCAGCCCGGAAGGTATCTCCCGCCACCAGCAGGACCTTCTTGTCGTCGTCCACCAGCTGCTTGGCGATTTTGCCAATGGTGGTGGTTTTGCCCACACCGTTGACGCCAATGACCAGAATGACCGAGGGCTTGGTGGTGATATTCAGAGCGGGGTTTCCCACGTTCAGCATAGTCACCAGGATGTCCTTAAGGGCTTCCTTGGCTTCCTCGGGGGTTTTCAGGTGGTTTTCCCGGACGGTTTTACGCAGACGGTCCACAGCCTTCACGGCGGTGTCCACCCCCAGGTCTCCTAAAATGAGGCTCTCTTCCAGCTCGTCGTAGAAGTCGTCGTCAATATCCGAAAAGCCGGTAAAGACACCGCCCAGGGTAGAATTCAGGGCATCTCTGGTTTTGGTGAGTCCCTGTTTTATCTTATCAAAAAATCCCATAAACTCTCCTTTTTATTCCACAATTCCGAGATATTCTTCCATCTGGTTCAAATCCAGCCGCAGCAGCTTGCTGACGCCCTGCTCCTGCATGGTGACGCCATAGAGAATGTCTGCCGCCTCCATGGTGCCCCGGCGGTGGGTGATGACAATGAACTGGGTTTTCTTCGCCAGGTTGTGAAGGTAATTGGCAAACCGTTCCACGTTCCGGTCGTCCAGAGCCGCGTCAATTTCGTCCAGCAGGCAGAAGGGCGTAGGCCGCACTTTCAAAATGGCGAAGTACAGCGCCGTTGCCACAAAGGCCTTCTCGCCGCCGGAGAGCAGGGTTATGGTCTTCACCTGCTTTCCAGGAGGCTGGACCCGAATCTCAATGCCGCAGGTCAGGGGATTGTCCGGGTCTTCCAGAATCAGCTGGCCCTTGCCGCCGCCGAACATCTCCTGGAAAACCTGGCCGAAGTAGTGGTCGATCTTCCCGAATTCTTCCACGAAAATGGAGGTCATTTCCTTGGTAATATCCCGGATAATGCCTTCCAGGTCCCGCTTGGCATTGAGCACGTCGTCCCGCTGGGCGGCAAGATAGCTGTAGCGCTCACCCACCCGGGCGTATTCTTCAATGGCTCCCAGGTTGGGGGTGCCAAGAGCGGCAATCTTCCGCTTCAGCTCTGCGGCCTGACGGTTTCCGGAGGTGACGTTTTCAATGTCCGCCCGGAATTCCGGCGCGGTGCCCGGGGTCAGACCATAGGTTTCCCAAAGCTTGTCGATAATCTGCTTTTCCTCCATGGAGGAGGTCAGCTTCTTCTGTTCCAGCAGGGCGCAGGCCCGCTCCATATTCAGGATATCCTTATTTTTCTCCTGGGCCTCATGCTCTGTCTTTGTTTTGGCAGCCTCGGTCTGGGCCCGCTGTTTTCCCGCATCCTCCAGGGCCCGCCGCATCTGGGCGTTCTCAGCATCATTCTCCGCCTGGCGTTCCTTTAAGGCAGAGATTTCAGCCTCTAACCGGGCGGTGTCCTGGCGGATGGAATCCATAAGGGCCAGCTTCTTCTCCCGGTCCCCTTCCATGGCGTTTCGCAGAGTGCGAAGGTCTTCCAAATGGGAAAGGGCCGTGGTCCGCTCGGCTTCCAGGGCCGCCGCTTCCGTGCGGCAGGCGTTGATGGTATCCGTCACGGCGGCATTTTCCTGGGCCGCCTCGCTTTGGCTTCCTTCCAGCTGGGCAATCGCCTGGCGGGTTTCGGACAGCTGCTTGGTGTACACCTCAATTTTCGCCAGCTCTGCGGCATGGCGTTCCCGGTCGGACTTGTCCCGGATATGTAGGGCATCCCGCTCCCGGGTGGCGGAGCTTTCCGCCTCCAAAATGGCGTTCAAGAGAATCTCATGCTGTTTTTCTTCCCCCTGGAGCCGAAGCACTGCGTCCTCAGCCTCCCGGAGCTGGTCCCGGGCCGTATCCATCTGGAAGGATACCTGGTCGCACTGACGCTGGGCCTCGCTGAGGTCCGCTTCCAGTATGAGCTTTTCGTCCTGCAGCTTCTTTTCCTGGGCCGCCAGCTTTTGAAGCTCGTTGGCTCTTGAGAGGATTCCCGCTTCCTTATTGACGGAGCCGCCGGTCATGGAACCGCCGGGGTTCATGACCTGACCGTCCAAGGTGACAATCTTAAAGCGGCTGTGGTATTTTTGGGACATGGCAATGGCGGCGTCCATGTCCTGGACAATCACGGTCCGCGCCAGGAGGTTCTCCACGATGCCGCGGTATTGGTTATCACAGCTCACCAGTTCCGAGGCGATGCCCACAAAGCCCCGGAAGTTTTGCAGTCCCGTCTCCTGGAGGCTCCGGCCCTGGATATTGCTCATGGGCAGGAAGGTGGCCCGGCCGGCGCCTGTGCGTTTCAGGTAGGAAATGGCGGCCTTGCCGTCCTGTTCGGACGATACCACTATCTGCTGCATGGCGGAACCCAAGGCAATTTCGATTGCCACGGTGTAGGCATCGTCGGTGCGGATAAGCCGGGATACAGGGCCGTGGATGTTCCGTAAGGCACCCCGCTGGGCCTCCTGCATCACCATGCGGACGGCTTTATTGTAGCTTTCAAAATCCCGCTCCATGGCCCGGTAGACCCGGAGTTTGGCACCCACGGCGTCCAGCTGAGAGAATAGTTCCCGCTGTCTTTCCTGCAGCTCGTCCCGTCGTTTTAAACGGGTATTCTGCCGCAGGGTGTAGCCCGCGATGGTATTATTTGCAGCGGTGACATCCTCCCGGGCCTTTTTCAGAGAGGCTCGACAAATATCCAAATGGGACTGGGCCTCCTGGCGGCGGCCTGCGCCGGAAGCAAGGTCCGACTCCAGCTGTTCCAGCCGCTCTTTTGTGGCAGCCATGCTCTCTGTGAGGCCCCGGACGTCAGCCTGACGGCCGGCAATATCTGCCGCCAGCGTGCCTTCGGTGCCCCGCAGTTCTAAAAACCGTCGGGTCAATCCCTGGGCACTGGCGGTCATAACGGCCAGCTTCTGCTGCAGGGCCTCCAGTTCCTCTTTCTTGGCAGCCAGCTGGGCGTCGATTTCCGCCACACGGGTTTCGGTTGCCGTCATTTGGGCGGCAATGCCGCCGCTTCTGTCTTCCTGGCCTTGCAGCTCCTCTTGGATTCTTTGGAGGTTCCCATCGTTGTTTTCAACATTTCCCTGAAGCACCGCCATCTGACCGTCCAGCTGCTGGTGGACGCCGGAGAGCATATTCACCTTCACCCGAACCGTTTCCAGGTCCGCGTCGCGCTGGCGCAGTGCCTCACCCAAATCTTCAGCTCGGCGGTACAGGCCATCCAGGTCGTCATGGGCTTGCTGCAAGACGAAGGAGGCGGAAACGTAGTCTTCCTCGGCTTTCTTGGCGGCGGCGGTGAGGCGCTCCAGAGTGTCCAGCCACACGGCCACCTCCACGCCTTTGAGCTCGTCTTTCAGCTCCAGGTATTTTTTGGCTTTTTCGGACTGGGCCTTCAAGGGTTCCAGCTGCAGCTCCAGCTCCGAGACCTTGTCTCCGATG
>DVJG01000010.1 GCA_018710805.1 Candidatus Faecousia faecipullorum | reverse complement strand
GTGGAATTGAAGCTTCGCAAGCCAAAAGCAAAGACAAAAGGAGATAACCATGATTGAATGTGTGATGCTGGATTTAGACGACACCATTCTGGACTTTCACAAGGCCGAGCGCATTGCGCTCAGTAAGACCATCCGGGATTTCGGCGTGGAGCCTGGGGAGGATGTCCTGAACCGTTACCACCTGATTAACAAGGCCCACTGGGAAATGCTGGAACGAGGAGAACTGACAAGAGAAGAGGTTCTGACGAACCGATTCGCCGTGCTCTTCCGGGAGCTGGGCCGCCAGGTAGACCCTGTTGCCTGTGCCAGAGACTATGAACACAACCTGGGAATCGGCCACTATTTCCTCCCCGGCGCGGAAGAGGCCGTGACAGAACTTCACAAAAAATACAAGCTCTATCTTGCCAGCAACGGCACCGCCTCCGTTCAGCACAGCCGCCTGAAAAGCGCAAATCTATACCGCCATTTCGACGGTATCTTTATTTCCCAGGAAATTGGCTTCAACAAGCCCGCCAAGGAATATTTTGAGGCCTGTTTTGCAAAAATCCCCGGTTTTGACCCCAAAAAGGCCATTATGGCAGGCGACAGCCTGACCTCGGACATCCTGGGCGGCAAAAACGCGGGAATCGCCACAGTCTGGGTCAATCCCAGCCACAAAAAAGCCACGGACATCCAGCCCGACTATGAAATCGAAAGCATTACCCAGCTGGAAGCGCTGCTGGATACATTGTAAGGAGGCAAACTATGGCAGAATATGAACTTGTCCACGAGATCAAGAATCTCTGCCCCAACAATCAGATGCGGGACATTTTCTTTGAAGAGGTGGAATGTCAGGACCCTGTCAGCTATCTTCGCCAGCGACTCAGGGGAAAGCAGGTGGAGCTGAGCGTGGAAGAAGGCCAAAACGGAGCCGTGACCATCCACGCCACCGTGGACGGTCTTATGGAAAAATACGTGTTCACTCCCGTCTGAGGAAAATGTGTCCAGGCATTTTTGGATTTTTCGAAAATTCCCGCGAATTGTGGGTTGAATTTGTGCGCCACTTGTGATACGATATGCTTGTATCGATATGGGACAACTGCGCCCATACGGCAAAAAGCAATCCTAAAAAAGCAATATATTAGGAGGTCAAAAAAATGTCTGTTATGGATATCCTGGACAAGCGTTCCGCGTTCTCTTTCGAGGTGTTCCCTCCCAAGACCGACGTGGGCATGGAAAAACTCTGCGGTGAGGGCGGCGTCATCGATCAGCTGTGCTCTCTGAAGCCCGACTACATCTCCTGCACCTACGGCGCAGGCGGCACCAACGTGGGCAAAAACGTGGAGGTTCTGGACAAGATCAAGCAGAAGACCATCGGCGTTACCCACTTCACCTGCATCGGCAACACCAAGGAAGGCATCCGTGAGCAGCTCCAGAATTACCTGGACCATGGCATCAACCACATGCTGGCTCTGCGCGGCGACCTGCCCTTCGGCTGGACTGGCACCGGCGGCGACCTGCACTACGCCACGGAGCTCGTCAAGTTCGTCCGTCAGGAGTTCGGTGACAAGTTCACCATCGCCGTGGCCGGCTCTCCCGAGGGCCACATTGCCTGCCGCTCCCTGGAAGCAGACATTGCCTTCCTGAAGCAGAAGCAGGATAACGGCGCCGACTACATCATGACCCAGCTGTGCTGGGATATGGACCAGTTCCGTTACTGGCTGGACGCCATCCGCGCCGCAGGCATCTGGATGCCCGTGGATGTGGGTATCATGCCCATCCTGGACCAGGCCGCTACCATCAACATGGCCCTGTCCCGCAACGGCTGCGTCATGCCCCGCGCCCTGTGTGAGATCATCTCCAAGAACTGGATCTTCCCCAACCCCTTCGTGAAGGACCCCTTCGACGCAGACGTCGAGGGCAAGAAGGCCTCCTTCAAGGCCGCCGGTATCGAGTATACCATCAACCAGATCGACGAGTACCGCGCCTGCGGCATCAACGGCATCCATCTGTACGCACTGAACAAGTACGAGGATGTGGCCTACATCGCCAAGGAAGCCGGCCTCATCGACAACGTGTAATAACCTTCTGACCCGGGCGGGAAACCGCCCGGGCGGACTGCCATTTCCCCAAGGTGTGCAAATGGCAGCTATCCCAGCATAAGGAGAACCGAAATTTATGGCAGCACCTCATACCATTGCCGTGGCCGGAAAAGGCGGCGTGGGTAAAACCACTACCTGCGGCATGATCATCGACTATCTGTGCAAAAAGAAGGATGGCCCCGTTCTGGTGGTGGACGCCGACGCCAACTCCAACCTGAACGAAGTTCTGGGTGTGGAGGTGGAGACCTCTCTGGGGCAGATCCGGGAGGAAATGGCCCAGGCTGAGCTGAAAGGCACCATTCCCAAAGGCATGACCAAGGCCGAATATGCGGAATTCAAGTTCAATTCCGCCCTTATCGAGGACGACGACTTCGATATGCTGGTCATGGGTCGGACCCAGGGCAAGGGTTGCTACTGCTACGTCAACGGGGTTTTGAAGACCCAGGTGGACAAGTACGCAAAGAATTATTCCTACATCGTCATGGACAATGAGGCCGGACTCGAGCACGTGGCCCGGGGAACTCTTCCCCATGTGGACACCATGCTTCTCATTTCCGACTGTTCCCGCCGGGGCATCCAGGCCGTGGCGCGGATCGCCGAAATGGTGGAGGAGATGGGCCTGAATCCCGGCAAAATGGGGCTCATTGTGAACCGCGCGCCCAACGGCGAGCTGGACAGCGGCATCAAAAGTGAGATTGAAAAGCACGGCCTTACGCTCTTTGGAGTCCTTCCTCACGACGAGGCGGTGTACCGCTGCGACTGCAACGGCGAGCCCACGGCAAAACTTCCCGATACGGACCCCATGAAGTCCGCTCTTAAGCAGATCATGGGCAATATCGGCCTCTAAGCAAGGTAAAACCTGCCAAAAAGCATCGCTTACGGCAGTTTACAAAAAACTATTCATCAATTTTCTCAAGGGGGAACAATCATTATGGCTTTCACTCCCAAGACGGCTCCTTTCAGCGGCAAGATCAATGCCGTGACCCTGGGCACTGGTGACAAGGCAACTGTCATCGGCGGCCAGAACGTGATGCCGTTCTACACCTTCGATGCGCCCATCGAGAATGCACCCAAGATCGGTGTGGAAATCTCCGATGCCGCAAACGAATGGGACGCTCCCGCTCTGCGGGAATTCTACGCAGGCTGCACCACCATGGCCGACTACGCCAAGAAGGCGGAAACCATGCCCGGCGCCGATTTCCTGTGCCTGCACTTTGAGTCCGCTGACCCCAACGGCGCCAACCGCTCCGTGGCCGACTGCGTAGCCGACGCCAAGGCCGTTGCCGAGGCTACCTCCATGCCCATCGTGGTC
Source organism: Candidatus Faecousia faecipullorum (assembly GCA_018710805.1). Taxonomy (GTDB): domain Bacteria; phylum Bacillota; class Clostridia; order Oscillospirales; family Oscillospiraceae; genus Faecousia; species Faecousia faecipullorum. Next base: position 22,738 of record DVJG01000010.1, on the reverse strand, counting down.
ATGGGCTGCAAGAACATTGAGAAGGACGGCGAGCTGTTCAGCAAGATCGCCGAAGCTCTCCAGGGCAAGAACATTCTGGTGCTCTCCGCCCGCAGCGAGGACTACAAGACCGTCGGTGCTTCCGTGGCTCTGGCTTACGGCCAGAAGGTTGGCGCTGAGACCGCCGACGACATTAACCTGGCCAAGCAGCTGAACATCATGCTCAAGGGCCTCTCCATCAACCCCGAGAACATCGTCATGAATATCGGCACCGCCGCCGTGGGCTATGGCTTCGAGTACGTGGCCTCCACCCTGGACCGTGTCCGTCTGGCCGCGCTTCAGCAGTCCGATGCCGACCTGCAGATGCCCATCATGGCTCCCGTGTCCACCGACACCTGGACCGTGAAGGAATCCTCCGCCACCGAAGAAGATGAACCCGCTTGGGGCAGCCGCGAAGAGCGCGCAATCGAGATGGAAGTCTCCACCGCTGCCGCAAACCTGGTGGGCGGCGCCGACGCCGTCATCATGCGGCATCCCGCAGCCGTTGCCACCGTCAAGAAGTTCATTTCTGAACTCATGTAAGTAAGGAGGATACATACAATGGCTTTAAAAGGTCTGGATATTTTTAAGCTGTCTCCCAAGAAGAACTGTAAGGAGTGCGGCAGCCCCACCTGTATGGCTTTCTGCATGAAGGTGGCCCAGGGCGCTGTTTCCATTGACAAGTGCCCCTACTTCTCCGACGATGCCAAGGCTATGCTCAACGAGCAGACTGCGCCTCCCATGAAGACCATCGCCTTCGGCGAGCACAAGCTGGGCGGCGAAACCGTGCTGTACCGTCACGAGAAGACCCTGGTCAACAAGAACCTCTTTGCGGTTTCCGTCTCCACCGCCATGTCCGCCGAGGAAGTGGACCGCAAGCTCTCCGAGATGCAGAAGGTGGACTACGAGCGTATCGGCGAGCGTATGTATGTTGAGTCTGTCTTCGTTTCCAACACCCAGTCCGATCCCGCCGTCTATGCCGCCCTGGCCCAGAAGGCCGCCGCTACCGGCCGTGACGTGATCCTGGAGTGCTGGGACGCTGAGTGCGCCAAGGCCGCCATTGCCGCTGTGGGCAAGACCGTGATCCTGGACGGCGCTACTCCCGACACCTGGGAGGCCATGAACGCCATCGCCAAGGACACCGGCGCTGTGCTGGGCGTCTGGGCTGAGAACCTCAGCGACCTGTACGACACCGTCAAGAAGCTGGAAGCCGCAGGCAACAAGAACCTGGTGCTGGACGTCACCGGCAAGACCGCCAAGGAAACTCTGGCCAACGCCGTTCTGGTCCGCCGCACCGCTCTGAAGGACGGCGATCGTTCCTTCGGCTACCCCTCCATCGTGAACCTGACCAAGCTGGCCTCCGGCGATGACCGCCTGCAGACCGCCTACGCCACCATGTTCACCGAGAAGTACGGCTCCATCATCGTCATGGAGAGCATGACCTATGCCCAGGCACTGCCTCTGTACGGCCTGCGTCAGAACATCTTCACCGATCCTCAGAAGCCCATGAAGGTGGAGTCCAAGATCTACCCCCTCAACGGCGCCGACGAGAACAGCCCCTGTGCCCTGACCGTGGACTTCGCTCTGACCTACTTCCTGGTCTCCGGCGAACTGGAGCGCTCCAACCAGCCCGTGAACCTGATCATCACCGACGCCTCCGGTATGTCCGTGCTGACCGCCTGGGCTGCCGGCAAGTTCTCCTCCTCCACTGTGAAGAAGACCTTCCAGGACCTGGATATTGAGAACAAGATCAAGAACCGCACCCTGATCATCCCCGGCAAGGTCGCCGTTATGAAGGGTGAAATCTCCGAGAAGCTCCCCGGCTGGAACGTGGTCGTAGGACCCACCGAGGCCGTCCAGCTGCCCAAGTACATGAAGGACAAGGAGTACGAAGCCGCTGCCAAGGCCGCTGCCGCCGAAGCCGCCGCCAAGGCCGCTGCCAACCCCGTGGAAGAGGTCAAGGAGCTGTCCTTCGACGAGCTGCTGGCTACCAAGGTTCCCGAAATCAAGGTTGTGGACATGGGCGTCAGCTACAAGGGCCACAACCCCGATTCCCAGACCTTCGTCACCATCGGCGAGCGTATCCACTGCATCGCTCCCGTTATCCGCAAGGCCATGGACGAGCGTGACCCCGAGCCCATCCTGAAGCGTGCCGCTGAGCAGATCAAGGCCGGCGCCACCTATCTGGACGTCAACATCGGACCTGCCGAAAAGGATGGTCCCGAGCGCATGATGTGGGCTGTCAAGCTCCTGCAGGAGAACTTCAACAACGTGCCTCTGGCTCTGGATACCGCCAACAAGAAGGCCATCGAGGCCGGTATCAAAGTCTACAACCGGACCAACGGCAAGCCCATCGTGAACTCCGCCGACGCCGGCTCCCGTATCTCCAACATCGACCTGGCTGCTGCCAACGATGCCATCTGTATCGCCCTGTGCTCCGCCGACGGCATTGCCAAGGACAACGAAGAGCGCATGAAGCACTGCCACAACATGCTCGAGCGCGGCATGAGCCTGGGCATGGAGGCTACCGACCTGTGGTTCGACCCCCTGTTCCTGGTTGTCAAGGGTATGCAGGATAAGCAGATGGAAGTTCTGGAAGCCATCAAGCTGTTCTCCAACGAGGGTCTGAAGTCCACCGGTGGTCTGTCCAACAACTCCAACGGCGCTCCCAAGGCTGTGCGTCCCATCATGGACTCCGCTCTGGTGGCCATGGCTATGATGCAGGGTCTGACCTCCGCCATCGTCAACCCCAACGACCTGCGGCTCATGGAGACCATCAAGTCCTGCGACATCTTCAAGAACCACGTCCTCTACTCCGACTCCTACCTGGATCTGTAAGTTAAGGACTGTCATCCCTGCGTAACAAGGCCGGGAGGGAATCTCCCTCCCGGCCACTTTGCAATTTACACCCCGTGAGGATAACCATGGAATACTGGCAGTATGCCGCACTATCCGCTGCGTTCTGTTTGCCCGTCCTGTGGATTTGGAACGCGATCCGAAAGGCCAGGCTGCGAAAAGACCGGGACTTCACCCGCCGTCTGGAGACGGTGCTCCGCCCAAAAGAGACCGTAAAGATCATCTGCCCCGAAAAAACAGGCCGCTGGGTCCTGACAAACGAGCGGCTGCTTCTGGAGCAGGGAGAGCTGTTTTTCGCCATTCCGTTCCGCAAGATCAAAAAAGTCTCCGGCGTGGATGAAAACGGAAAGAGCACTGTAGCCGCCACAAAAATGGCCGTCCTTACGGTGAAAGCCGATGAGGAATACTGTCTGCACCGCCGCAGTTCCGACTTCCCGGATATGGTCAAAGGCATCCGCGCCGGCTGCAATCGGTGCAAGCCCCGTAAGAAGAAACCGAAAAAAACGGATAAATAACTTCGTATATTCAGCCCATCCGGGCTTAATATAAGCTTTTCCACAAAATTTGTTGGGAGGAAATGAATCATGAGTGTATTGACTGATCTGATCTACGGCGGCTCCAATGCCGTAGCCGGCCTGACTGAGAGCGCCGTCAGCGACGCCATTGCCAAGTACGGTGCCGAGAAGGAAATTGCCTTCCCCGACACCGCCTACTATTTTCCCACCATTTATGCCGCTACCGGCGTGAAGGTCAAGACCCTGGGGGACCTGCCTGCCTGTGTTGGCGTCCTGAAGAGCCTCATCACCAACCAGGAAGACCTGGGCCAGGCCCTGAACGCCGGACTTGCCACCGCTGTGGGCGCCGAAATTCTCGAGGGCCTCAAGTATGTGGAAGGCGGCAATCCCTATGAAAACGAAACCGGCATCGGCTTCGTGCCCGACCCCATTATCCGCTCCCTGGGCGTGCCTCTGGTCACCGGCGACATCCCCGGCGTAGCCGTGGTCCTGGGCAAGGCCGACAACGCTGAGGACGTGGTGAAGGTCGTGAAAGACTACCAGTCCAAGGGCATCATGACCTTCCTGGTGGGCGACGTCATTGAGCAGTGCATGAACGGCGGCGTGAAGATGGGCCTGGAGCTTCGTGTCATTCCTCTGGGCCATGACGTGACCTCCGTTATCCACGTTGTCACCGTTGCCATCCGTGCAGCCCTGATTTTCGGCAACATCCAGCCCGGTAACCTTGCCGGCCTGCTGGACTACACCAAGAACCGGGTTCCCGCCTTCGTGAACACCTTCGGCGCCATCGATGCCGTGGTGGTCTCCGCCGGCGCCGGTGCCATTGCCCTGGGCTTCCCTGTGGTGGTGGACATCGACCTGGGCGACAATCAGGTTCCCGGTGCTCTGGAATCCGTCTGCGTCCACTCTGAGACCGTGAAAAAGTCTCTGGAACTGCGGAACATCAAGATCAAGATCAAGGAACTGCCCATCCCTGTGGCCTTCGCCGCCGCCTTTGAAGGCGAAATCATCCGTAAGGCGGATATGCACAACGAGTTCTACTCCGGCAAGAACCCCACCGCAGAGCTGGTGGTCATGCGGGGCATGGACGAAGTGGAGGACCACAAGATTACCATTATCGGACCCGACCTCTGCGACGCCAAGGAAGCCGCTCTCATCACCTTCGTGGAAGTTGCGGGCAAGAAGATGCAGGTGGATTTCGAGTCCGTCATCGAGCGGAAGTTCCACGCCTGGTTCAACTACATGGAGGGCGTCATGCACACCGGCCAGCGCAACCAGGTTCGTGTCCGTGTGTCCAATGCCGCCTTTGAGGCCGGCCTCAACATGAGGCACTTTGCAGAAGTCCTGTACGTCATGATTATGGACGAGTTCGACGCCGTGGTTGACAAGTGCCAAATCACCCTGATTACGGACCCCGCCCAGGCCGAGAAGTTCCGTGACGAGGTGGCTATGCCCCGTTACAACGCCCGTGACGACCGTCTGGCTTCCATGACCGACGAGGCTGTGGACCGCTACTACACCTGCATCCTGTGCCAGTCCTTTGCCCCCGCCCACTGCTGCGTGGTCACCCCCGAACGGCTGGGCCTCTGCGGCGCCGTAAGCTGGCTGGACGCCAAGGCCACCTATGAGCTGAACGAAAACGGCCCCTGCCAGCCCATTATGAAGGAAGGCTGCATTGACGAACGCACCGGACGCTTCGAGACCGTGGACAAGGCCATTTTTGACGCCACCCATGGCGCCGTCTCCAACGTGACCCTGTACTCCATCCTGGAAGACCCCATGACCTCCTGCGGCTGCTTCGAGTGCATTTGCGGCATCGAGCCCATGTCCAACGGCTTCATCGTGGTGAACCGGGAATTCAAGGGCATGACCCCCGCCGGCATGACCTTCGGCGAGCTGGCCTCCTGCACCGGCGGCGGCGTTCAGACCCCCGGCTACATGGGCCATGGCCGCCACTTCATCTCCTCCAAGAAGTTCATCGCTGCGGAAGGCGGCATCGAGCGCATTGTCTGGATGCCCAAGGAGCTGAAGGACGATGTGGCGGACAAGCTCAACGCCACCGCCAAGGAGCTCTACGGCATCGACAACTTCACCGATTACATTGCCGATGAAACCATCACCACCGACTGCGAAGAGCTTCTGAACTGGCTCACTGAGAAAAACCATCCCGTCCTGGCTATGGAGCCTCTGATGTAATTTCCATAAAAAACTGCGGCAGGTTAGCCTGCCGCAGATTTTTTATGCCTGTTTGCATTCTTCGCGGATTCTTACCCGGGAAGAAAACCGGAAATAATCAGAGCCTCTAAACCGGTTTTTCTTCGGATATCGTGTCTTTCTTCGAGACAATCCTGTTATGATAGAATCGCTGCGCCGGATTTTCAGCAGAGGACAAAAAGGAAGATCTGGCCCCTTGACAAATGGTTTTTGGGAGTATAAAGTAAGAAAAAAGGGAAAAGGAGGAACATTATGCAAGACAAAGTGTATTCTGGAATCCACAAGCTCCCCAGCGGCGATGCACCCGATACCATCGTGGATGGGTGCCTGGTGCTGGAGGGCGGGGCCTTCCGCGGGGTTTACACCGCCGGGGTGCTGGACGCCTTTATGGAGGCGGGACTGAACTTCCAATGCACCGTAGGCGTGTCCGCCGGTGCCATGAACGGCGTCAACTATGTGGCGGGCCAGATTGGGCGCTCCGCCCGGGTAATCCTGAGCTATCGCCACGACAGCCGCTATGTGGGTCTTGCAGCACTCAAGAAGAACCGGGGCATCGTGGGCTTCGACTTTGCCCTGAATGAAGTAAATCAGATTATCCCCTTCAACGACCAGCGGTTCTATGACAAGAAACGGCGCTTTGTTGCCGTGGCAACCAACTGCCTCACCGGGGAGCCGGCGTACCTGGACCGGGACACCTGCGGCGATATCTACAGCGCCGTCCAGGCTTCCGCCTCCATGCCATACGTCTCCCGGATTGTGGATGTGGAGGGGGTCCCCTGCCTGGACGGAGGATGCTCTGTCAAAATTCCCTATCAGTGGGCCATAGACCAGGGCTATAAGAAAATTGTGGTCGTTCGCACGAGAAACGACTACTTCCGCTACAGAGAGACGGACAATCGGGCCCTGGCGGAGCGGGTCTACCGCCGGTATCCCCGGCTTGTGGAGATGCTCAAAACCAGCAACGCCCGCTATAACCAGAGCTGTGAGGCCCTGATGCGTCTGCGCAAGGCAGGCAGGCTGTTTATGGTCAGCCCGTCTCTGGTCATGACCCTGAACCGCATGGAGGCAGATGTGGAAAAGCTGGGCTCTTTCTACCATCTCGGCTACCGGGACGGGAAAAACGCCATCGAGCCCCTGCGGGCCTATCTGAACGCCTGAGGGGGAATTTTGCCCATGCGCGGTTGAAATTTCTGTGGAGCTATGGTAAAATGAGTAAAAATAGGTACGCAAGTACGGGTAACGGAGGATTTTCATGAGTAAGGTAATTTTCCAGATTGAAGGGGCGAATTCCGTCGTCATTGACTGCAACGACGGCGATAATCTGCTGGAGCTGGCCCGCCGGGCCAACGTGGCCATTGACGCTCCCTGCTCCGGCAACGGCTCCTGCGGCAAGTGCCGGGTAAAACTGGTGGTGGGAGAGGTGGAGTCCCTGCCCAGCCACCATATTTTCAAGGAAGAATACGACGAGGGCTGGAGACTCGCCTGCTGCAGCAAGGTCAGCGGCGACTGCACCATTTTCGTCCCCGACATTGCCAGCGCCTATCAGAGCCGAATGCGGGTGGCAGACCTTTCCAGCCCTCATGAAATCGCCATTTTCGAGGAGTGCCAGGAGAATCTGCGTAACAGCGGCATCCATTTTGAAAATCCCTATCGGGCCGTGGAAGTGCTTATGGCAGAGCCCACGCTGGACGACACCATGCCCGACAACGAGCGCCTGAGCTGGGCCATCCAGGAGGAGCTTGGGGTGGCAAATGTGGAAATCCCCTACTGCGTCATGGTGAAGCTTGCCCACGTTCTCCGGCAGGAGCACTTCCACGTCTGCGTCAAGGGTGAGCTGAAAGGCGATACCTTCCGCTGCATGGAAATCGGCCCCGCCAAGGACACCACCATGGTAGGGTGCGCCATCGACATTGGCACCACCACCGTTACCATGGTCCTGACGGACCTGACCAACGGAAAAATTCTGGCCAAGGGTTCCTCCGGCAACGGCCAGATCCGCTACGGCGCCGATGTCATCAACCGCATCATCCAGCAGGGCAAGGAGGGCGGCAAAAAGCGGCTCCAGGATGCCATTGTGAAAGAGACCCTGACCCCCATTATTGCAAACCTCTGCCGCACCACGGGCATCTCGGCCCGGTCCATTCTGCGGCTCTCCGTGGGCGCCAACACCACCATGAACCATCTTTTCGTAGGTGTGGACGCTGAGAGCGTCCGTATGGAGCCCTATGTGCCCAGCTTCTTCCATTGGAACGGCCTGCTGGCCGGGGACCTGAAGCTCCCTGCCAACCCCCTGGCCCCCGTGCTCATTGCCCCCAACATCGGCTCCTACGTCGGCGGCGACATCACCGTGGGCACCCTGGCCTCCTGTATGTGGGACCGGGACGAAATGAGCCTGTTCATTGACCTTGGCACCAACGGCGAGCTGGTATTCGGCAACCGGGATTTCCTCATGTCCTGTGCCTGTTCCGCAGGTCCCGCCTTTGAAGGCGGCGACATCTCCTGCGGTATGCGGGCCACCGACGGCGCTGTGGAAGCCGTGACCATCGATAAAGAAACCATGGAGCCCAAGCTCTCCATCATCGGCGACGAGGGTCAGAAATGCGTGGGCATCTGCGGCTCCGGTATCATCGATTTGATTTCCGAGCTCTTCCGGTGCGGCATCATCAACGCCAAGGGCCTGTTCGTCCGGGAGGGCAGCCGCGTCCGCCGGGACCACCACGGCATGGGCAGATTTGTGATTGCCGACGAAAGCGAGTCCGAAACGGGCCGTGAGGTGTCCCTGAACGAGGTGGACATCGACAACTTCATCCGGGCCAAGGGTGCCATTTTCTCCGCCATCGAAACCCTGCTCAACTCCGTGGATATGACCATGGACATGATCGACGCAGTGTATGTGGCAGGCGGCATCGGCTCCGGCATTAATATGAAAAATGCCGTGAACATCGGTATGTTCCCGGATGTGGACCTTCAGAAATTCCACTACATCGGAAATTCCTCCCTGTCCGGTTCCTACGCCATGGTCCTCAGCGACGAAGCCATCCAGAAAACCGCTGAGGTGGCCTCCAACATGACCTATTTGGAGCTCTCCACCCATCCCGGCTACATGGATTCCTTCGTAGCCGCCTGCTTCCTGCCCCATACCAACGCACAGCTGTTCCCCCACAGCGTGCAGGAGGCCTGAAATGTTTCTGGCGAAACAGCATCACATTGCTGTAATCTCTTCAGATTACGCCAAAGCCAAGGAATTTTATATCGATAAGCTGGGCTTCCGGCTGGTTCGGGAGGTTTACCGCCCGGAACAGCAGGATTATCTGCGGATGCTGCAGCTGGGGGACACGGTGCTGGAACTGTTTATTAAGCCCCAGGCGCCGGAGCGGGTAACGAATCCGGAAGCCAAAGGGCTACGGCATCTGGCCTTCCGTGTGGAGGACATCGAACCAGCGGTAGCGTGGCTCCACAGCCTCGGCATTGAGACGGAGCCCATTCGGGAGGACACCTGCAATGGCGGCCGGTTCACCTTTTTCAAGGACCCCGATGGTCTGCCCCTGGAATTACATGAGTAAGAGGCTATTTTATGGAATTTGAAAATCACAAAGATGAGGTTCCCTTCGCCCATTACGCGGAACTTTTCCGGAATTTAGACCCCCAGGAGGCTCTGGACCGTTTGCGGGATGTGAAATGGGATGGGCACGAATTTTTCCTGAAACTTCTGGGAAGAGAATACGCCGTTTCCCATCCGGAGGCGGTGATTCGTCCCACCGACGGCGGCAAGGAACCGCCGCGGCCTGTCCAGACCTTTCTTCTGCGCTATCTGCTGGAAAGCCGGGATGTGGCCTGGAAGGGAGAATGGAAAACCTTCCGGGAGATGCCCTGGGGGGAAATGTATATCAAGCCCTACACAGGCCGCATTCTGAATCGAAGTGCCTTCACCTTCGGCACCCGGATCGGCGCCTTCCGGGCCGCCTGTGAAAAGCTGGGAGGGGTCCCCCTCAGGCACGGAGACGCGGGCTATCAATTCGACTTTATCGGAGACTACAAAATGCAGATTCTGATCTGGGAGGGAGACGACGAGTTCCCGCCCAACGCGCAGGTGCTGTACTCCGACAATTTTGCGGAGGGCTTCGCCGCCGAAGACCGGGTGGTGGCGGGAGACCTGCTGATCGGCGCCATCTCCAGAGCGCTGTAAACGGCTTTTGCGCCGGAAGAGAGAAGTCTCTTCCGGCGCTTAGCCTGTCAAAAATCCCCTGTGGGGCTTTTTTGACAAACTGTACGTCGGTATAGAGAAGTCTCTTCCGCCCCCGTTTGTGTTTGTGTAGTGGAAATATGTCTTCTAAACCAGTTGCCAAATGAAAAAAACCGTGCTATAATGGCTCGTACTGTATTTTGTAGGAAGGAAGGGAATTTTGTGATATTCGGGAAACATATCAACCGATATTATGTGAAATACGGCGGAATGCTTCTTGGAGGCCTGGCGGCGCTGATTCTGGTGGACTATATGCAGCTGCTGGTGCCGGAACTGTACCGCATGGTCATCAATGGCATGAACACAGGCTACGCCACGGTCAATGGCACCCGGATGGTTTTCGACATGGATTTCCTGCTGGATAAGATTTGTATGCCCATGGTAGGCATCATTTTGTCCCTGGTAATTGGCCGCTTTACCTGGCGTGTCTGCTTCTTCGGCGCCGCCATTCGGGTGGAGGCCGACCTGCGGGAGAAGATGTTCGACAACTGCCGCCACCTGAGCCGGGAATACTACCAGGTCAACAAGGTGGGCAATCTCATGAGCCTCTTTACCAACGACCTGGACACGGTCCAGGAGTGCTACGGCTGGGGCATCATGATGTTCTGTGACGCCCTGTTCCTCGGGGTTCTGGCAGTCATCAAAATGTGGAATATGGACCATATGCTGACGCTTCTGTCCATGATTCCCATGCTGTTTCTTATGTGGGCCGCGGTGGTCATCGGCGCAAACATGGAGCGCAAATGGGACTACCGTCAGGAGTGCTTTTCCCGGCTCTCGGACTTTTCTCAGGAGATCTTTTCCGGCATTGCCGTTATCAAGGCCTTTGTAAAGGAAGCCAAGGAGCTTATGGCCTTCCGGGAGCTCAACAAGGAAAACGAAGAGGCCAACGTCGCCCACACCAAGGCCGCTGTGCTTCTGCGAATCCTCGTGACCCTGTTTGTGGAAAGCGTCATCTGCGTGATTCTGGGCTACGGCGGCTATCTCGTGTACCAGCACAAATTCAACGCCGGACAGCTGGTGGAGTTCATCGGCTATTTCAATGCCGTGGTCTGGCCCATTATGGCGGTTTCCGAACTGACGGACATGACCTCCCGGGGCAAAGCCTCTCTGGAGCGGGTCAGCGAGCTTCTGGACGCCAAGCCCACGGTGGTGGACCGGGAAGGCGTGGAAGACCTGCATGACGTCCGGGGCGACATTGAGTTCCGGGACCTGAGCTTCCGCTACCCCGACGGGGAGTACGACGCCCTGGAGCACGTGTCCTTTACCATCCATGCAGGCGAAAACGTGGGTCTCGTGGGAAAAACCGGCTCCGGCAAGACCACCTTGGTGGATTTGATTCTTCGCACCTACAACGTCCCCGACGGCACAGTGTTCATTGACGGCAAGGATGTGAACGACGTGTCCATTCATTCGGTGCGCTCCGCCTGCGCCTATGTGCCTCAGGATAACTTCCTGTTCTCCGACACCATTGAGCAGAACATCGCCTTCGGCGTGCCCGGCTACAGCCACTCCGCCATTGCCCGGGCGGCGAAAATGGCCGATGTCCATGGAAACATCAAGGAATTCCAGCAGGGCTACGACACGATTCTGGGCGAGCGGGGCGTCACGGTCTCCGGCGGTCAGAAGCAGCGCATCTCCATTGCCCGGGCCCTCCTGCGGGATGCTCCCATCCTGATTCTGGATGACTCCGTCTCCGCCGTGGACACCAAAACCGAGGAAACCATCCTCTCCAATCTCCACGAAACCAGAGCCGGAAAAACCACCATCCTCATTGCCCACCGGATTTCCACCATCGCCCAGATGGATAAAATTCTCTTCATCGACGACGGTAAGCTTGCCGCCATGGGCACCCACGAGGAGCTCTACGAAAGCTGCGCCGCCTACAAAAAAATGGTGGACCTGCAGAAACTGGAAGAAGAGGGGGTAGCTTACAATGCGTGAATATCTGCCGCTTCTCATCGTTGGCGCCACCATCGGGGTGTTCACCCTGGTGTTTGTGGTGATCTATCTCAAAGAACAAAATAAAAAGGCCATGGGCTACGACCGGAATATGCCGGATGGGGAGATTATCCGCCGCCTGATGGGCTATGCCAAGCCCTACTGGAAGGAATTTGTCCTGACCCTCATCATCATGCTCATTTCCATCGTCTACGACCTGGTTTCCCCCCTTCTGGTAGGCGACATCCAGGCCCTGGTGAAAAACGATTTTGAACTGCGGGACCTGTACGTCCGGGTGGCGCTGTACGGCGGCATCCTGGCGGTGAGCCTGATCTGCACCTACTTTCAGGCCATGATTCTGCAAAAAATCGGTCAGAAAATCCTCTCCCAGCTCCGGGAAGACGTATTCACCCACGTGGAAGCCCTGAGCCATGACCAGCTGAACAACATCCCCGTGGGCAAGCTGGTGACCCGGGTCACCAACGACCCCAACGCCATTTCCTATATGTTCACCAACATTCTGGTGACCCTGGTGAAAAACATCATGGTGGTCTTCGGCGTTCTGGGGGCGATGCTTCTGCTGAACTACGCCCTGACCCTGATGGTTCTGTGCTTCGTGCCGTTCATTGTGCTCTTTACCATGATTTTCCGGAAGTTCTCCCGGAAGGTCCACAGAAAGGTTAACAACGCCACCACAGACCTGAACACCTACCTCTCCGAAAACCTCTCCGGCATCAAAATCACCCAGATTTTCAACCAGGAAGACCGGAAAATGGCAGACTTTATGGAGAAGAGCCAGCGGCTGCAGAAGGCAAAGCACGAGCGTATGCTGGTGTTCGGCATTTTCCGGCCTATGGTGTATATGCTCTTCATTTCCTCCAACCTGGCTCTCTTCTACCTGGGCGCCAAGGGCTACATCCAGGACCGCTCCTTCCTGGGCCAGACCATCACCAGTGAGATTGTGGTAGCCTTCTATATGTACATCTCCAAGTTCTTTAACCCCATCCAGACCCTGGCGGAGCAGTTTGATATGCTGCAGAGGTCCTTCGCCTCTGCCGAGAAGATTTTCACCATTCTGGACATGGTTCCCGAAGTGGTGGACGCCCCCGACGCCATGGAGCTTCCCGAGATTCGCGGCGAAATTGAATTCAAGGACGTGTGGTTTGCATACAAGCCCGGTGAGTGGGTGCTCAAAGGTGTGTCCTTCCATGTGATGCCCCACGAGACAGTGGCCTTTGTCGGCGCCACAGGCTCCGGAAAGTCCACGATTCTCTCCCTCATCTGCCACAATTACGACATCCAGAAGGGCCAGATTCTCATCGACGGCATTGACATCAAGAAAATCAAAATTTCCAGCCTGCGCCGTCACTTCGGTCAGATGCTGCAGGATGTCCAGCTCTTCTCCGGCGACATCCGCAGCAACATCCTTCTGCGGCTGGATGACGTATCCGACGAAGAGATCTGGCAGGTCTGCCGCTATGTCAACGCCGACGGCTTCATCAAAAAGCTGGACGGCGGCCTGGACGAAATTGTCCGGGAGCGGGGCAACAACTTCTCCGCAGGCCAGCGCCAGCTGTTGAGCTTTGCCCGGACCATCATTCACAAGCCCAGCGTCATGATTCTGGACGAGGCCACGGCCAACATCGACACCGAAACCGAAATTCTCATTCAGGACTCTCTGGAAAAAATGAGAAACATCGGCACCATGCTCATTGTTGCCCACCGACTTTCCACCATCCAGCACGCGGACAACATCATCCTCCTGGACCACGGCGAAATCTTGGAGCAGGGCACCCATCAGGCCCTTCTGCACCAGAAAGGACGCTACTACCAGCTCTACACCCTCCAATACGAGAAGCAGCAGCTGCAGGCCCAGTAAAATTCACCCCGTTCCCTGGGCGGAACGGGGTGTTTTCTGCCCTTCGTATCAAATATCCCGTATCTTCCCTTGAAGAAGTGAGATTTTTGTGCAGTTTTTATTCGGGAAAATCACCAAATATGTTGCATTTATTTCGGCAATGTGCTATATTTTGAAATTGAGAGTTTTGGACATTTACGAACTTGCAAAGGAGTTTCAAATATGGTATCTCAGGAAAATATTCGCAATATTGCCATCATTGCCCACGTTGACCATGGCAAAACCACTCTGGTGGATGAAATGCTCAAGCAGGGCGGCATCTACCGGGAGAACCAGGCCACGGTGGAGCGCGTCATGGACTCCGGCGATCTGGAACGGGAGCGCGGCATTACCATTCTGGCAAAGAACACCTCTGTACACTACAAAGACTATAAGATCAACATTGTAGACACCCCGGGCCACGCCGACTTTGGCGGCGAGGTGGAGCGCATTCTGAAAATGGTCAACGGTGTCATCCTGCTGGTGGACGCCGCCGAGGGTCCCATGCCCCAGACCCGGTTCGTCCTTCAGAAGGCATTGGAACTGGGCCACAAGGTCATTGTTGCCGTCAATAAGATTGACAGACCCGACGCCCGTATCGAAGAGGTCATGGAAGAGGTTTTGGAGCTTCTGCTGGACCTGGACGCCACAGACGAGCAGTTCAACTCCCCCACGGTGTTCTGCTCCGGCCGTCAGGGCACCGCTTCCTACGGTCCCGGCGAAGTGGGCACCGACTTGACTCCCCTCTTTGAGACCATCGTGAACTATATTCCCGCCCCCCAGGGCGACAAGAACGCCCCCCTGCAGCTGCTGGTCTCCTCCATCGACTATAACGAATACGTAGGCCGCATCGCCGTGGGTCGTGTAGAGCGGGGCACCATTAAGGTCAACCAGGAAGTCACCATCTGCGACTACCACAACCCCGATGTAAAGCAGAAGGGCAAGGTCGTAGCTCTGTACGAATTTGACGGCCTGGGCAAGAACCCCATTCAGGAGGCCTCCGCCGGTGAAATCGTGGCTCTGTCCGGTATGGCGGACATCACCATTGGCCGCACCCTCTGCGCCCCCGAGCTGGTGGAGCCTCTGCCCTTTGTGAAGATTTCCGACCCCACCATTGAGATGACCTTCGCCGTCAACGATTCCCCCTTTGCAGGCAAGGAAGGCAAGTTCGTCACCTCCCGGAACCTGCGGGACCGTCTGGAACGGGAGCTTCTGAAGGACGTGTCCCTCCACGTCACGGAGCAGGGCACCGATGCCTTCAATGTGGCAGGCCGCGGCGAGATGCACCTGTCTATCCTCATGGAGACCATGCGCCGGGAGGGCTACGAATTCTCCGTGTCCACCCCTCGCGTGCTGACCAAGGAAATTGACGGAAAAATCTGCGAGCCCATTGAACGGATGGTTGCCGACGTGCCCGAAGAGTGCATGGGCGCCGTCATTGAGAAAATGGGCAAGCGCAAGGGCGACCTTCTGGGCATGACCCCCATGGGCAGCCGCTACCGTCTGGAGTTCCTGGTCCCTTCCCGCGGTCTCTTCGGCTACCGGAACGAATTCCTCACCGACACCCGTGGCGAGGGCATCATGTCCTCGGTTCTCGATTCCTATGCACCCATGAAGGGTGAAATTGAGCGCCGCCAGGTTGGCTCCCTGGTTGCTTTTGAGACCGGCGAGGCCGTTGCCTACGGCCTGGGCGCAGCCCAGGAGCGCGGCGCTCTGTTCATTGAGCCCGGCACCCCTGTCTACGCCGGAATGGTGGTTGGCATTTGCAGCCGGAACGAGGACATGACCGTCAACGTCTGTAAGCGCAAGCAGCTGACCAATATGCGTGCCGCTGGGTCTGACGAGAACATCCGTCTGACACCGCCCCGGGTCTTCTCTCTGGAGCAGTGTCTGGAGTTCCTGAACGACGACGAGCTGCTGGAATGCACCCCCAAGAGTCTGCGTATCCGCAAGCGGGAACTGGACCACGCCACCCGGATGCGGAACCTCATGAAGAAAAGAAATCAGGAATAATCCAAAGCTCCGGCAGAAATATCCTTTTCTGCCGGAGCTTTTTCAAAGAAAGAGGAATGAAAATGCGGAAAAAAGCGGCACCGCTTCTGGCAGCTCTGGCTCTCCTTCTGACACTGGAGGCCTGCGCCATGCCAAAGAACCCGGAACTTCCCGTCCCGGAACCCCAGACGGAAACGACTCAGGCTCCGGAAGAAGCAGCGGAAACAGAACCTGCCGAACTTCCTCCGGAGACCACAGAGCCTGAGACCACCGAAACGGAGCCTCAGGAGGAGCGTTTTCTGCTCACCTTCGCCGGAGACTGCACCTTCGGTACCCAGGTGGAAAACTACTATGCCGGCCTGTGCTTCCCGAAAACCGTGGGAGAGGATTATGGCTACCCTTTCCGAAACGTCCGGGATATTTTCGCCAAGGACGATTTGACCATTGTGAACCTGGAAGGCCCTCTCTGCGAAGACGGTCCTCATAAATCCAGCGGCCATGTATTCCACGGGCCAACGGCCTATACGGAGATTCTTACCCAAGGCAGCGTGGAGGCGGTGACCATTGCCAACAACCACACCATGGACTATGGGAAAGCGGGATACGAATCCACAAAAAATGCCCTGGACGAAGCGGGCATCCCCTTTGTGGAGCGGGACAGCACCCGTCTGATTTCCACGGAGTCAGGGCTCAAGATCGGACTCTACGGTATGGTCTACTATTTGCTGGACGTGGAAAAAATGACGGAAGGCATCCAGGAGCTCCAAAATCAGGGGGCAGATCTCATTATTGTCATGCCCCACTGGGGTGTGGAAAAAACCTACTTCCCTACGAAAGAGCAAATGGATGTGGGGCATGCCGCCATTGACGCCGGAGCGGATTTGGTGGTGGGTTCCCATCCCCACTGTCTGCAGCCCATGGAACCCTATGGAAACGGTCTGATTTTTTACTCCCTGGGCAATTTCAGCTTCGGAGGCCACACGAACCCCGAGGATTACGACACCGTTATCATTCAGCAGGAAATTATCCGAGACTTGGACGGCAACGTTCGCCTGGGAGAAACCACCATGATTCCCACCTGCGTCAGCTCTATTGAGGGACGCAACAACTATCAGCCCACCCCCTATGAGGCCGGGTCCGAGGGTTATGAGCGCTGTCTTCAAAAGCTGCGGTGGGAAATCCCATAAAATGTGAAAAAAGGATTGACCTCGGGGCTTTTTTCGGTTATAATGTGCAAGTATGACCGCTATGGTCATTTACGATGTGTTGCTGCGGCCCGTAAGGGCTGTTGAGCATATGTGATTTGACAGGAGGTGTAACAAAGTATGAAGCGTACCTACCAGCCCAGCCGCCGTCACCGTTCCAAGGTTCACGGTTTCCGTCAGAGAATGGCGACTTCCAATGGCCGTAAGGTCCTGGCCCGCCGCCGTGCGAAGGGCCGCAAGGTTCTGTCCGCTTGATGCGCGCCTGGCTTAGGCAAGACTGCGATAAACGCAAGCGAAACGGGAGCTAAAGCGGGGTGAATGGACATTCGCCCCGCTCCCTTTTTCATTGGGAAAAATGAGGAGAGGCTATGAAGTTTTCCACCAGTCTGAAGCTCAATCACATTTTCCGCAGACTCTACCACACCTCCGGTGTGGGGGACGGGTATCTTGTGCTCTACGCCCGAAAAAATCGGACAGAAGGCAATCGGGTGGGCATCACCGTCAGCAAGAAGCTGGGCAAGGCCCACGTGCGGAACCGCACCCGTCGGCGGCTGCGGGAAGTTTACCGCCTGAATGAGGAGAAATTCCTGCCGGGCTTCGATATCGTGGTGGTGGCGAGAACCCGCGCCGTGGAGGCGCCCTTCGGGAAGCTCACGAAGAGCTATCTGACCCTGGCCAAACGTGCCGGCATCCTCCGGGAGGAAATGAAATGAAAAAATTTCTTATAGCCCTTATCCGTTTCTATCAGAAGCAGATCTCCCCGGCCTTTCCGGCGAGATGCCGCTTCCGGCCTACTTGCAGTGCCTATGCTCTGGAAGCCATCAGCAAATACGGGGTCCTGAAGGGCGGATACTTAGCCCTGCGGCGATTCCTGCGCTGTCAGCCCTTCTATAAGGGCGATTTTTACGACCCCGTGCCCTGACCGCAAACTCAAGGAGGAACGTCAATGATTCTCGCATTTAAGTTATCCGACATTGTGACCGTACCCTTTGGCTGGCTGCTGGCTGTGCTGTACCACACCACCAATAACTACGGCGTGGCAATCATCCTCTTCGGCATCCTGGTCCAGCTGATCCTGATGCCCCTTACAGCCAAGTCCAAGAAGAGCATGATGAAGACCTCCCGCGTGACCCCTCTGATTCAGGAGATCCAGCGCAAATACGCCGACGATCCCCAGCGGCAGAACCAGGCCATGCAGGAGCTGTACCGCCGGGAGGGCATTTCCATGACGGGCGGCTGCCTGTGGAGCTTCGTGCCCCTTCTGATCATGCTCCCCCTGTACACCGTCATTCGCCAGCCCATTACCTACATTCTCATGGAGTCTGCCGAGGTGTCCCAGCAGATTGTCAATGTCATCAAGGAAGCGGCTCCGAACCTTTTCTCCGGCAACAGCTACTACGACCAGGTTGTGGCCGCTCAGGCCATTCCCCAGTTTGCTGCCGAACTGAAGGCCGCCATCCCCGGCATCAGCGAAACGGTGCTCCAAGGCATCAACTTCAACTTCTGCGGCATTGACCTGGGCCTCGTTCCCATGTTCAATGTCTTCTCCGCCAACTGGGTCTGGGACTGGGCCCACATCGGCGCTTGGCTCATCCCCGTCATTTCTGCAGGTTCCCAGGTGCTTCAGACCTACATCATGCAGAAAACCAACAACTCCGTGGTCACCAATGAGAAGGGCCTGGTGGACGAGGAGACCGCCAAAAGTTCTCAGCAAAACCAGTCCATGCAGATGATGATGTGGATGATGCCCCTGATGTCCCTGTGGATCGGCTTCACCGTGTCCGCAGGCCTCAGTGTCTACTGGTTCATCGGCGGTGTGGTCCGTATGATCTCCGACCCCATCATGACCAACCACTACCGCAAAATCTACGACGCCGAGGACGCTGAGCGTCTCAAGCAGACTCTGGAAGCAGAGCGCATCGAGGCCGAGAAGGAGCGCATCCGTGCCGAGCGCCGGGCTGCTAACCCTGACGGCATTACCACCAACACCAGCAAAAAGAAACTCCAGAAACAGCAGCGGGACCAGGAAGCCGCCGCCCGTGAGGCTGCGGCCCGGGAATACGCCGCTCGGAAGGGCGTTCAGGTGGAGGTTCAGGAGGAGTCCGTCATGTCCGGCATCCCCAGCCGCCCCTACTGCAAGGGCAGAAACTACGACCCTGACCGCTACGTTTCCCAGCCTACGGAGGAATAAGAAATGGAAAAAACCATTGTTACCACTGGAAAGACCATTGACCTTGCCATTGAAGAGGCTCTTTCCCAGCTGGGCCTGGACCGGGACAGCGTTTCCGTTCAGGTGCTCCAGCAGGCAAAGAATGGCTTTCTGGGTTTTGGCGTCCAGAAGGCCAAGGTCCAGGTAACCTACGAGGTCCCGGACCCGGTTCCTGCACCGGAAGCCCCCAAGAGTGCTCTGGGCTCTGCATCCCGCAGCAACAAGCCCAAGCCGCCTGTGAAAAAGCCAGAGGCACCTAAGCCTGAGGCACCCAAGCCGGAGCCTCCCAAGAGTGTTGAGCCCAAAGCGGAAGCCCCCAAGGAAGAGGCCCCCAAGCCTCCCCGTCCCCGGCCTGAGCGCAAGCCCGACGCCCCGAAAGCAGCCCGGGAGCCCCGTGCCCCCAAGGCCCCTGCTGAGCCCAAGACCTACGCCCCCGCCGAGCCCGGAAGCGTGGAAGCCCAGATTGAAGCCTTCATCAAAGGACTTCTCGAGCACATGGATTCCAAGGCCGTGCCCCACTGCTGGAAGGATGGGGACAACAGCTATCGCGTGGACCTGGTCGGAGATGACCTGGGTTATCTGATTGGCCGCCGGGGCGACACCCTGGATGCCATCCAGCACCTGTGCAACTACACCGTCAACCGAGGCGTTGAGGGCCACATCCGCATCAATGTGGACGCCGAGAGCTACCGGGAGAAGCGGGAGGAGAGCCTCCGCCGCTACGCCCGGAAGAAAGCCCAGCAGGTCCTGAAGGTCCGCCGCCGCACCACCCTGGAGCCCATGAACGCCTACGAGCGTCACGTAATTCACGCCGCCCTCCAGGACATGGACAACATCACTACCCACTCCACCGGTGTCGAACCCAACCGCCGGGTTGTCATTGAGTACGTGAGATAATGCAGAACGTCCCCAACCAAATGGTTGGGGACGTTTTTTCTGTCAGAGGCCGTTTTCTTACTTATATTCGTATTCGCTGGGCTCACCCAGGGGCTTATCCAGCAGCGTGGGGTTTGCACAGATATGGCGCATGAGCTTCAGGGACCGGGCAAAGTAGAAGCCGTCGGCAATGCGCTCGTCCAGGGTGGCGCCGATGTCCACCACGTCCCGGGCTTCTATTGACCCGTCCTCCATAACCATGGGCGCCTTGTGGATAGCTCCAATGGTCACCATAATGGAGTTGGTGCCGTAGTTATTTAAGTGATGGTACACAGCGGGGCACTTGATGCTGCCAAGGTTGGAGCAGAGTATTGTGGTGTAGTTGGGGTCTCCGTCCCAAATGGCTCTGGGGAGCTTGCCCCAGAAATCCAGGACCCGGATCATCCAGATTGCAAACATAAGTAAGGGTCGGGGGAGCTTTCCAAGGCCGTCCACAATGGAATCTACACCGCCGGTGGCGTGCTCGCTCTTACGGACCTCCCGAACGTCGCCTACAATTTTGCGGCTGATATCGTCCAGGGTGTCGGTGTCCTTGGGTTTCAATACCATGAGCGCTTCCTCGGAGTGGTCCGTGAAGCGCCGCTTGCACACGAAGCTCAGGCTGATTTCATCCCGCTGATAGGTCCGTCTGCCCTGGATGAAGCGGTTCATCATGGGCCGCTCCTTCACCATCCGGGCCAGACCCAGGATAAAGCAGTGGAACAGGGTTGTCTTATACTCCGGCTCTCCTTCGTTGCGCTTCTCAATGTAGCGCAGAAGCTCCGTGACGTCCAGAGTTTCGTGGAGGTACACTTCGCTCTCTGTGCGATTTGGCATCAGGTTGGCCATGACGGACTGCAGGCCCGGCACATCTCTGACCCGGCGGCCATCGAGGCGATCGCCCCATTTTCTCTTTTCAGACATTGGTACCCTCCAATTCTTTGGCTGCCTCTTCTTCCAGAAGGCGGTAGGCAACCTTTCCCACCATGGTCTTGGGAAGTTCGCTGCGGAACACAAGCTCCTTCGGCACGGCATAGGCGGCAACATTCAGCTGCAGCGCGTCCATAATCTTGGCTTTTACTTCCTCCGTAGGCTCCACGCCGTCCTTCAGGACAATATAGGCCCGGACCCGCCGCATCCGCCGGGGATCGGGGACACCGATGACGCAGCTGTAGGCAACCTCAGGTACACTGTCAATGACGTTTTCCACCTGACCGGGATAGACGTTGTAGCCGTTGGTGATGATCATACGCTTGATACGCTGACGGAAGTAGATGAAGCCGTCGGCATCCATGTAGCCCAGATCGCCGGTGTAGAGCCAGATCCGGCCGTCGGCCAGACGGCGCAGGGTGGATGCGGTCTCCTCCGGGTTATCCAGGTACTTCAGCATCAGGGTGGGGCCGGTGAGAATGATTTCGCCCTCTTCGCCGTAGGGCAGCTCTTCATCGGTGCCGGGCCGGACAATGCAGTAGTCCGTATCCACAAAGGGCAAGCCGATGCTGTTCTCCCGGTAGGAATCGTGGGGCGTCAGGCAGCTGGCGGTGACGCACTCCGTCAGGCCGTAGCCCTCCCGGATCTGGATGGTGGCGCCGTGGTCAGCCAGGAAGCTGTCCACTTTCCGCTTGAGTTCCACGGAAAGGCTGTCGCCGCCGCAGAACATGCCCTTCAGGAAGCTCAGGTCCACTTTGTCCAGCTCAGGGATGTGGAGCAGGGCCTCAAAAATGGTGGGCACGCCTGCAATGAAGTGGGGTTTCCGTTTTGCCAGCATATGGGCATAGCTCTTTCCGTTGAAAGAGGGCATGAGAATACAGCAGGCGCCGTGGATGAGCACCGCATGCAGATTGATGCCCAGACCAAAGCCGTGGAAGCAAGGCATACAGCTGAGCATGGTGCATCCGGCATACAGCTCATGCTGGATGGCGTCTCCTGCCTGGAGCGCACAGGCGTTGAAGTTCAGGTCGGAAAGGCAGATGCCCTTGGGGGTGCCGGAAGTGCCGCCGCTGTAGAGAATGACGGAGGTCCGGGTGGTATCGTAGACGGACTCGGGAAGCTCCACATCTTTTTTGCCCATTTTCAGGAACTGAGACCAGAGCTGGACATTGCCCTCCGGGAGCCGCAGGTACTTCCGGCCCTCTTTTGCCACGTACAGAGGCCGCAGGAAAAGAGGCAGCTCCTCCTGGTTCCGGGCCACCAGCAGCTTCACGCCGGGGTCCGCTTCCTCCAGGGCCTTTGCCACCTTCCCGGCGAACAGATCCAAGGTCAGAATCGCTTTGGACTTGGAGAAGTTTACATAAAACGTAATTTCACTTTGGGCTGACAGGGGATGTACCATATTGGCCACGGCGCCGATGCGATTGAGGGCATAAAAGCAGTCCAGTGCCTGGGGGACGTTGGGCATACAAATGGTCACCACGTCACCGGAACGGATGCCCATGGCGATGAAAGCCCGGGCTGCCCGTTCGATTTTCTCTACGAAGGCAGCGTAACTGGTCTGGACACCGTAAAACTCATAGGCAGGAGACTTGGGATGCTCCTGGGCCATCTTCTCCACCATCTGGAACATGGTCAGTTCCGGGTAGATGAGGTGATAAGGATGCGGTTGTGTCATAAGAATTCCTTTCGGTTGTTATTTAGAATGAAGTAAGCCGTTGAGGGCTCAACGTTCCTATTGTACTCGAATTTCTGACAAAATTCAACTGCAAATTCACAACTTGTTCAAATTTCCCATGACAA
>DVJG01000130.1 GCA_018710805.1 Candidatus Faecousia faecipullorum | reverse complement strand
GCCCACGCCCACGGCGTGCCGCTGATTGTGGACAATACCTTTGCCACCCCGGTGAACTGCCGTCCCATGGAGTGGGGCGCGGACATTGTCACCCACTCCACCACAAAGTACATGGACGGCCACGCTGCCACCCTGGGCGGCGTGATTGTGGACAGCGGAAAGTTCGACTGGACAAAATACGCCGATAAATTCCCCGGCCTGTGCACCCCCGATGACAGCTATCACGGCGTCACCTATACGGAGCGCTTTGGCATGGAAGGCGCTTTCATCAACAAGTGCACTGCCCAGCTCATGCGTGACTTTGGCTGTGTCCAGTCCCCGCAGAACGCCTTTATCCTGAATCTGGGTCTGGAAAGTCTGCCCTTCCGGATGAAGCAGCACTGCGCCAACGCACAGGCCATCGCTGAGTATCTGCAGGGCCATGAGAAGGTCAAGTGGGTCAAATACTGCGGTCTCAAAGGCGACAAATACTACGATCTGGCCCAGAAGTATATGCCGAACGGCTCCTGCGGCGTCATTTCCTTCGGCCTCCAGGGCGGACGGAAGGCAGCCGAAACCTTCATGAAGCACCTGAAATTGGGCTCCATCGAAACCCATGTGGCAGATTCCCGGACCTGCTGCCTCCACCCTGCCAGCTCCACCCATCGGCAGATGACCGATGCCGAACTGGACGCCGCAGGCGTAGGCGCCGATCTGATCCGCCTCAGCTGCGGTTTGGAAAATTCAGAGGACCTGATTGCAGACATTGCTCAGGCATTGGAGAACGTGTAAATGCCCATTCAAATTCCCAACGACCTGCCTGCCGCCGGGGTCCTGCAGCAGGAAAATATCTTTGTCATGACCCAGACCCGGGCGGAGACCCAGCAGATTCGACCCCTGGAGATTGTACTTCTGAATCTCATGCCCACGAAGATTGTCACGGAGACACAGCTGTCCAGGCTTTTGGGCAACACCCCTTTGCAGGTCCATTTGGAGCTCATGATGGTGTCCTCCCATCGGTCCAAAAACACCTCTCAGGAACATCTTCTCACCTTCTATAAAACCTATGATGAGCTGAAGAACCGGAAGTTTGACGGCATGGTCATCACCGGCGCTCCTGTGGAGCAGATGCCCTTTGAAGCGGTGGACTACTGGCCGGAACTTTGTGAAATCATGGAATGGAGCAAGACCCACGTCCACTCCACCTTCCACATTTGTTGGGGCGCTCAGGCAGGGCTATATTATCACTATGGCATTCGGAAGCACCAGCTCCCGGAGAAGCTGTTCGGCGTCTATCCCCATCATGCAGACTATAAGCGGGCCATTTTGCTCAGAGGATTTGACGATGAGTTCTGGATTCCCCACTCCCGGCACACCACAGTCCTGCGGGAGGACATCGAAAAAGTTCCGGGCCTAAAAATCCTGGCTTCTTCCCCTCAGGCCGGGGTCTATGCCCTGATGAACAAGCGGGGCCGTCAGATTTTTGTCACCGGCCACGCTGAATATGACGCAGACACCCTGGAAAAGGAGTATCTCCGGGATAAAAGTCAGGGGCTTCCCATCCATGTGCCTGTAAACTACTACCCCGGGGACGATGATACAAAGTCCCCCATGGTGCGCTGGCGGGGACACGCCCATTTGCTGTTCAGCAACTGGCTTAACTATTTTGTCTACCAGACCACGCCCTACGACATCATGGCCGTGGGCCAGGAATCCACTGACGATGAATAAATAAGGTGCACACAGGGGAGGGTTTCGACCCTCCCCGAATTATAAAATACGCTCAATTCAATCCTAATGATTCAAGAGGTAATGAATGATCACAACAATTTTCTTTGACCTGGATGGTACTCTGCTTCCAATGGACCAGGATAAATTTGTAAAATCCTACCTCACCCGTCTGGCAAGAAAAATGGCCCCCTATGGCTATGACCCAGACACTATGGGAAAGGCG
Source organism: Candidatus Faecousia faecipullorum (assembly GCA_018710805.1). Lineage (GTDB taxonomy): Bacteria > Bacillota > Clostridia > Oscillospirales > Oscillospiraceae > Faecousia > Faecousia faecipullorum. Next base: position 3,297 of record DVJG01000130.1, on the reverse strand, counting down.
CTGATGAAAGGCATGGGAGCAATGATTGCAAACAATGGCTCCGCCACCAATGAGGAAGTTTTCTGGCAGGTCTTTAACGGTGCCTTTGGCCGGGATGCCCGGAAAGACGAGCCTGTTTTTACGGCATTTTATGAAAAAGAATTCCAGGAAGTCCGGCATGACTGCGGTTTTACCCCCGAAGCATCGGCTGCCATTAAGGAGATTCACACGCTAGGCTATGCTACGGTACTGGCCACCAATCCCTTTTTCCCTGCCATCGCTACCCAGAGCCGTGTCCGTTGGGCCGGGCTGCAGCCCGAGGATTTCTCCTTCATCTCAACCTACGAAAATTCCTCTTTCTGCAAGCCAAATCCGGACTATTACCGGGAAATTCTGGGAAAACTAAACCTGCGTCCCGAAAACTGCCTCATGGTTGGCAATGATGCGGACGAGGATATGATCGCGGAAAAACTCGGGATGCGGGTGTTCCTTCTCACTGACTGTCTGATTAATCGGGGCGGCAAGGACATATCCCGCTATCCCCACGGCAGCTTCCCGGAGCTGATGGAATTTATCCGGGCACTTTGATATGGCGTTTCTTCTTACCTTTCTCGGGATTTTGGGAGTCATTCTTACTTTTAGCTATTTTTCCTACCGCACGGTATTCTTTGCTTCGCGGAAAAATCGAGGTCCTGCCCCAAAATTTGAGAGCCAGCGATTTGAAGACTACCGTCCGGAGCTTCTGCAGCTGTCGGAGGCCCTGGAACAGAGGTCCTTTGAGGCCGTGACCATTTTCTCACAGGATGGGCTGCGCCTTTATGGGCGGTATTACGAAAATCAAAAGGGTCCCATAGCCATTTGCTTCCATGGCTACCGCAGCAATCCCATGGCAGATTTTGCTGCCAGTTCCCAGCTCTTCACCCGGCTGGGATGCAGTCTGCTCATTGTGGATCAGCGAGCCCACTGGCACAGCGAGGGCATTTCCATCACCTTCGGCATCCGGGAACGGCTGGACGTACAGAGCTGGGCGGAATATGCCGCCGACAGGTGGCCCCAGCGGAAAATCATCCTCTATGGCGTCTCTATGGGAGGTGCAGCGGTGCTTATGGCTTCGGACCTCCCGCTTCCGGAGAACGTCATGGGCATCATTGCTGATTGCCCCTATTCTTCTCCCAAGGAGATTATCTGCCGGGTCGGCGAGCATCAGAAACGGCACACCAGGCTCATGTGGCCTCTCATTCGTCTGGGCGCCAAGGTTTACGGAGGTTTTTTCATTCAGGAAACCACCGCCGCAAAAGCTGTCTCCGCCAGTCCCCTGCCCATTCTCATTTTCCACGGGGAAGCTGACCTGTTCGTCCCTCCGGAAATGAGCGAGGAGGCGGAAAAGGCAAACCCCGAAAAGGTGAAGCGCTTTACCTTCCCCGGTGCAAAGCATACCTTAAGCATCATGGCAGACCCGGAAAAATACGAGAACTGTGTAAGAGCATTTTTGAACAGCCTATAAATTCAGCCCCGCCGGGTTTTCCGGCGGGGCGTTGTGCTCATTGCGGCATATAGAGTTTTGTTCCATTGGGGCACTGAACGTGAGAAATCTCAGATAGAATAATCGGTTTTTCAAATCGATTCCGTGTTCCTGCGTACTGTATCAACGGAATTTCCGTTCCATCTTTCATGACCAGGGTAAATTCTCCGGGATCCATGGAATATGGGTTCTTATCATCCGTTTTATATTCGAGATAGTAGCTCAGGGGGCTTATGGTCAGAGATGTGAGCTGAATTTCAAAAGGACCATACATATCCTTGTTGGGATTCTCTCTGATCTCATCTATGGTGGCCCCTCGGTAAGCCTCCATGGTAACGGGCTGGCTCACAAGTTCAACTGTTTCTGCTTCCGAGCCGTCAAAGGTCAGCAGAAAATCCCAGGTGTCGAAGCATATGGGTTCCACCTTGAAAAAAGATTCTACTTCCTCACCGTCGATAATATAGTCTTGCCCTGCGTATTGACTGGTGACCTCCTCTTCTTTTGCATCGTTTTTCCATTCGCATTCAAACCCGCCAATGTGGAGCTTCCACTGGCTTCCGGGTGTGAAGGGAACGTCTGCATTATCCATAGTAAGGGATACCATCATTTTTTTGCTTCCGCCTGTGTCTTCAATAAATTTGACACCTACATGATTGTTGCTGATGTCATCCCTTGTATAAGTTTCCTGCTGAGCCGGTATGAACCAGGTATTATGACCAATATCGATTTCTTCCATGCGCCATCCCTCACCGGGGCCGGGGATTTCCTCCGGAAGGGTCACATTGAAAACAATATAGGCAGTTTGACCATCGTTGAGAACGGAATCCACGGAAAGCTCATAGCCATCATCCACTTTATTTTTCGGCGTCAGTTCCGTTCCGTCAGGCAGGCGGACTGCGACCACCTCTTTCAAAGCGATGGCTTCCTCTGTATCAAAATACATCCGTCTCTGACTGTCTGTAATGGGGAGAAAACGGGTATCACCAGAGCTGAACACGACCGTCAATCCAGAAATGGAGCAGGGCCTGCTGGGGATTTCCTCCCAGGTGTAGTAATATTCCAGCTGTGCGCCTTTTTCAGAAAGAGTCAGAGAATATACCTTGATATCACGATTGTCAGCCTCTCCCTGTTTGGTAATATGGGTATTGTTGGAATCTGCCTTGCACAAAAACATCTCATCCACAAACTGCAAAACGTCGGTGTGAACACAGTTCGTTTCTTCCTTCGTATCACCGCTCAAATCGGCGACAGTTTCCTGGATATTCTCCTGCAAATATTGAATCTGCTCTTGACTTAAGGCTTCCGGGCCGCCAAAAAACTTGGTAAACCAATGAAGAACATCTTCCGCCGCGCTTGCGGTGATTGCCAGCATACACACAAGTACAGCTGCAACCAGAATCTTGCCAATGGTGAAATGTCGGCGGGGTTTTTGCTTCTTTGTCATATTCAAAATCCTCCTTTTGGTCTCGTCGGAGGCGGTCACTTGGGAGAAGACTTCCCGGTATTGGTCTTTAAACATGGTCTTTTGCCTCCTTCAAAGCTTCTTTGAGCCGCTCCCGGCCCCGGCGGAGCTGGGCGCAAATGGTGTTTTTGGGTTTTTTCAATATCTGCCCGATCTCCTCCGTGGTGTATCCTTCGTAATAGTGGAGATAAATAGGCAGACGATACTTTTTCGGCAGATCCCCCACCGCATAGAAAAGTTCCGAATGGGCGGGATTGTCAAAAACCAGATTCTCCGCCCACTCCTCGTAGGAGGGCTGCTTCCACCAGTGGGAATGAACCAGATTATGGCACTC
>DVJG01000129.1 GCA_018710805.1 Candidatus Faecousia faecipullorum | reverse complement strand
TGGGAGGGAATGTTATGGAAACCTATGCGGCTCTTTTGATACCTGCCCTGCTGGCGGTGGTGCTGATTCGGGCGCTGATACTGCCCATTCGCCTGGGGCTGAAAATCGCGGCCTATTCCGCCTGCGGCTTTGCCTGCCTGTGGCTTCTGAATCTCACGGCCCCTTTTACGGGGGTGTCGCTGCCGGTGAACGCCGTGACGGTTCTGGTGGCCGGGTTTCTGGGTCTGCCTGGAATCGGCGTCATGGCGCTGCTTGCGGTGCTGTAGAAAAACAGCTGAGGGGAGGGCCGAAGCCCTCCCCTTATATTTATGAGCGTTTTTTATTTCTCCAGATGCACATTCAGATGGGGATATGTCATTTCAATCCCCTGCTCGTCGAAAATCTGCTTGACCCGCTGCATGACGGCGAAGTGGACATCCCAATAGTCCGCGGTTTTTACCCAGACCCGGAGACTGTAGGAAATGGCGCTGTCGCCGTAGGCCGTGACCACGGCCTGGGGCGCGGGCTCCAGAAGGACGCTGTCCACGGTGCCTGCCAGGGCCAGAGCGTCGATGACCTTCTGGGTGGGGGCGTCGTAGGATGCGGACACGTCAATGGATACCCGTCTGGTCTCGGCGGCGGAGTAGTTCACGATCTGGGCGGCGGTGACGTTGGAGTTCGGGATGCACACCAGCTTGTTGTCCGGGGTGGAGAGCATGGTGTAGGTCATGTTAATCTCGGTGACGGTGCCGGACTGGTTTGCGATTTCCACATAATCACCGGACCGGAAGGGATGGGTGTAGAGGATGATGAAGCCTCCGATGACGTTGGCCACCATATTCTGGAGGGCCAGGGAAAGGGCCAGGGTCAGGACGCTGGCCAGAGCCACCACGCCGGTGACGTCAATGCCCAGAGCCGAAGCAACGGACAGGCCCAGAATGAGATACAGCCCCGCCCGGATGAGGGAGGTAATGAGACTGTGGGCGGCTTTTTCCAGCTTTGACCGTTCCAAAGCCTTTCGCACCACCGTCATAATGAGCCGCACGGCGAGATACCCCGCCGCGGCGAGAATCACCGCCGAACCCAGGTGCCGGACTATGGGACTTTGCAGAATTTCTTTGATATCCATAAGCATTTCTCCTGTTTTTTCTTCATTATAACCCCGGAGGGGCCAAATGGCAACCCCGCACAGGGCCATCTTAAACTACTTTTAAGAAAAAAACCTCTTTTTTCTTAAGGATATTGGTGTTATAATAAGCCTACTTAAAGAGAGAAAGTGTGAGAAAAAATGTATAACGTCCTTATCTGTGACGATCAGCCGGACATCGTCAACGCTCTGAAAATCTATCTGACTCCCGAGGGCTACAACCTGTTTGAAGCCTATACCGGCCAGGAGGCCCTGGATGTGGTGCGGAAGAACGACATCCATCTCATTCTTCTGGACGTCATGATGCCCGTCATGGACGGCCTGGCCGCCACGGCGAAAATCCGGGAGATCTCCAACGCCCCCATCATTCTGCTGACGGCCAAATCCGAAACGGAGGACAAGGTCCTGGGCCTGAACGTGGGAGCCGACGACTATATCACAAAGCCCTTTGAGCCTGTGGAGGTCCTGGCCCGGGTCCGGGCCATGCTGCGGCGGTACAGCCGTCTGGGCAGCCAGCCCGCCGCCGCAGGAATCATCACCATCGGCGGCGTGACGCTGGACGACCGAACCAAGTCCGTCACGGTGGAAGGCACCGAGGTGCCTTTGACCCCCACGGAGTATGCCATCCTACACCTGCTCATGGCGAACCCGGGCAAGGTGTTCTCCACCAAACTCCTGTATGAATCCGTGTGGCAGGAGGCGGCACTGGGAAGCGAAGGCGCCGTGGCGGTGCACATCCGCCATCTCCGGGAGAAGATTGAAATCACCCCCTCGGACCCCCGTTACCTGAAGGTGGTCTGGGGCCAGGGCTATAAAATGGAGGACGTCAAATGAAATACAACATTGCTATAAAATTCATCGCCATCGCCCTCTGCGCTGCGGCCCTGCTGGGTATGGTGGTCAGCGGCGGCGGCATCTTCGTTCTCATGGAGATGAACCTCTATAATAAGACCGTGGATGAGGTTGTGGAGGAGAGGAACCAGATTGACGGAGAAAACTTCGCCCGGGAGCTGGCGCTGTCCTACGCCAGCCGGGAGCTTGGAGGCTGTCCCCAGGATATGGTGGATAACTTCGCAAGTACATCCTGGTTCTACGGCAATTACAATGACCAATACTGGGGCTATGCCCTGAAGGATGCCGAAGGAAACGTCCTGGAATCCCAGAATGCCGAGGTTGAGGGCACCGCTGCCTATACCTTCCCGGTGTCGGGCCAGTACCGGTACCTGGTGAACATCCGCCCGAAAAGCGAGGACCCCAGCGCCGGGATGATGGACCTGGAGCCCGGAGGAACCTATGACTATATTCCCGCCGAGGGCGCCAATGTGGCAAGCCTGTCCATAACATATATGGACGGCAGCACCACAAACGTGAACTACCGCGAGAGCCTGGGCTTTATCTACCATCGGGACGACGGCAGTGTGGGCTTCTGGAGCACCCAGGGTGAGCTTCCCTACGATCAGCTGGGGGATGTGTCCTCCGTGACCTTCCTGGACCGAAATGGAGACGTGCTCTACGCCGCCTCCCAGGAAGATGAGGCTGTGGGCACCTTCTACCTGGACAACAACGGCCGGGTGGCCTTCCGGTCCGCAGGGGGGACCGCTCTGCTCACTGAGGGAACCCCTGTCTACGATGCTCTGTTCCTGGACGAAAACGGGGAGGAAGTGGAGCACCTCGTGGGCAGCAGCCTGCCTCTGGGCAATGCGGTGTTTGATGAAAACGGGGAGCTGTGCTTCCGGCTGGCCATGGAGCCCTCCTCTTTAAGTACCCAAAGTGCCCGCCTCATGGGCATCCTGCTGAAAGACAAGGACGGGGAGCTGATCTACGAGGGCCCCGCTCCCAAGGACGGCGGCCAGGGTTTCCTGGCAAATGACCAGGGGGAACTGGTATTCTTCTCCTCTCTGGATGCCGAAGG
>DVJG01000128.1 GCA_018710805.1 Candidatus Faecousia faecipullorum | reverse complement strand
GGCCTGGCTGAATTTCTTCATCCGCTGGGCCTGGGAGAGTGACGGGGTGGCCTGCTCATAGTCCATTGTGGTGACGAGCATCTGCTGCTCCTCCGGCTTGAGGAAAGACAGTTCATAAGCTGGATTGAAAGCGATTTTCTTTTCGTCAACCATCTGCAACAGCTCCGGGGACAGCTCATTCAGGCGAATATACCTCTGTACCTGGGATTTGCTTTCCCCAGCCTGCTCTGCAATTTGCTCAATCGACCATTTTGACTTCTGCCCAACTTGGTCAGAAGTTAAATCGTTTCGTGCGCCCTGCCGCTTGATGGCCTCCAGCTTCATCTTGTATGCCTTGGCCCTTTCGCTGGGCAGGATGTTCTCCCGCTGAAGGTTGCTGTCCACCATGATGATGGTGGCGGCGTCCCGGTCCAGGTTGCGGATCAGGACCGGCATCGTGTCCAGACCGGCCTGCTCACAGGCGTACTTGCGCCGGTGTCCGGCCACAATCTCATAGCCGCCTTCCTCGCGGGGCCGCACAATGGCAGGGACAATCACGCCATACTCTTTGACGCTCTGGATTGTCTCCTTCATTTCCTCATCGTCCCGCACCTGAAAAGGATGGTCCGGGAATGGGTGAAGGTCCGCCAGCGGCAGGCGGACCACCACTTCTTCCTGGGATGGCTGCTGGGCAGGCGGGGCGGTTTTCTTTCGTCCCCTGGCAGGTGACGCGGGCTTGTCGCTCAATGCTTCTCACCTCCATTGAGACGCAAAAAGGAGGCCCAGCCCGGAACCTCCTTCGCATCTGATTTTGGGCATAGAAAAACGGACATCAGCAGAAACACTAATGTCCGTCAATCCATCGGCTCACAAGAGCCGCTATATTCAGTTGTCCGGCTTCACACAGGGGAGGCTCCGGCGGAGCCTGGCACACATCACGACAGTTCTCTTTGCCACTTCATTCTCTTGTCGTTCCCTGTGTTTTGCCCTTAATTTTTCCCTCACGAGCGTCCGTGAGGCCATAAAAATGCGGTAATGTTCGATAACAACCTATAACGCCTTCGCATGGATAAATTGGCGTATTTTCAAGGGTTTCCGGGGTTTTAATAACACCCGACAACACCTCTCGGAAGGTGGTGAAATCTCAAGGGGCTAATTGCTTTTCTGTACCTGGCAGAAAACACTTCTCAGGCTGCAAGTGTGGAATTTATCCCCCATCGGGGGATAAATTATGCGCGCAGCAGACTGCTCTCAGTTGGCGGAAAAGCCCGTAAGGGGTTTTCCGCCAGTCTAAGAAAAATGGGCAAGTTTCAATCACTTGCCCATTTTTTTATTCGTTGAAGAAATCCTTCAGATTGTCGATGAACTTCTTCCGCTTGGGGGAGGCCTCAATGGTGCCGTCCAGCTGACGCAGCAGGTCCTTCTGCTCCTTGGTCAGATGGGTGGGAGTCTCCACCACCACGGTGAAGCGGTGGTCGCCCCGGCGGCGGGGATTGCCCACCTCGGGGATGCCCTTGTCCCGGAGGACGAATTCCCGGCCCGTCTGGGTGCCCTCGGGAATTTCAAACTTCACCTTGCCGTCCAGAGTGGGCACGTCGATCTCCGCGCCCAGAGCCGCCTGGGTGAAGGAGATGGGCACCTCGCAGAGAACGTCGTAGTCCCGGCGGGTAAAGATGGGATGGCGCTTGATGGATACCTCAACCAGCAAATCGCCGTTGGGGCCGCCGTTCATGCCTACGCAGCCTTCGCCCCGAACCCGGACGCTCTGTCCGGCGTCCACGCCTCCGGGAATCTTGACCTTGACCCGGTTGGTGCGGCGGACCTTGCCCTTGCCCTTGCAGGTGGTGCAGGGAGTTTTGATGATCTTGCCCCGGCCGTTACAGGCAGGACAGGTGGTGGAGGACTGCATCTGCATGCCCATGAAATTCTGGACCGTGCGGACCTGACCCGTGCCCCGGCACTGCTGACAGGTTTCGATGACGCCGTCGGCGGAGCCTGTGCCCTTGCAGGCGGCGCAGTTTTCGATACGCTGGGCGGCGACTTCCTTCTCACAGCCGAAGGCCGCCTCCTCGAAGGTCAGCTCCAGCCGGGTCATGACGTTTTCGCCCCGGCGGGGGGCGTTTTGCTGGGAGCCGCGGCTTCTGCCGCCGCCGAAGAACTCCCCGAAAATGTCGCCCAAATCGCCGAAGTCTCCGAACCCGCCGAAGCCGGCGCCGCCGAAGCCCCCGGCACCTGCGCCGAAGTTGGGGTCCACGCCGGCAAAGCCATACTGGTCATACCGGGCCTTCTTGTCCGGGTCCGACAGGACCTCATAGGCCTCGCCGATTTCCTTGAACTTCTGCTCGGCCTCTTTGTCGCCGGGGTTCCGGTCGGGGTGGTACTTCATGGCCCCCTTGCGGTAGGCCTTTTTTATGTCGTCGGCGCTGGCGTCCTTGGGAACTCCCAGCACCTCGTAATAGTCACGCTTATTTTCTGCCATGTTCGATTCACCTCAAATGCGTCTTGGTGTCTTAACACACCAATCAGGGGCGGCCTGGGTGCCGTCCCTGAGAGTATCCATGTAAGGGAGGGCCCATACTTGACGCTTCCGGAATCATTGACCGGTTTATGGACCCCATAGGGGACGTGCGGAGTTTTTTGACAAACTCAGGGGCGGCGGAAGCCGTCCCTGAGTGAAGGCTGCATTAGTCTACGGTTTCGTAGTCAGCGTCCACAACGCCGTCGTCGCCGGGGTTCTGGGGGTTGCCCTGGGCGCCGCCGTTCTGAGGACCGGCCTGCTGGTAGAGCTTCTCGCTGACCTTGTAGAAAGCCTGCTGGACTTCCTCGGTAGCGGCCTTGATGGCGGCAATGTCGGAGCCCTTGTTGACTTCCTTCAGCTTTTCGATGGCGGCCTGGATGGTGGCCTTTTCGGAAGAATCAATCTTGTCGCCCAGCTCGTTTAAGGTCTTCTCGGTCTGATAGACGGTCTGGTCGGCCATGTTGTGGGTGTCCACCTCTTCCTTCCGGGCCTTATCCTCGGCGGCGTACTGCTCGGCCTCACGGACGGCTTTGTCGATGTCCTCCTGGCTCAGGTTGGTGGAAGCGGTGATGGAGATCTGCTGCTCCTTGCCGGTGCCCAGGTCCTTGGCGGAGACCTTCACGATGCCGTTGGCGTCGATGTCGAAGGAGACTTCGATCTGAGGCACGCCGCGAGGAGCGGGAGCGATGCCGCCCAGCTGGAAGCGGCCCAGGGTCTTATTGTAAGCAGCCATTTCCCGCTCGCCCTGGAGCACGTGGACCTCAACGGAGGTCTGGCCGTCAGCGGCGGTGGAGAAGATCTGGCTCTTGTGGGTGGGGATGGTGGTGTTGCGGTCAATGAGCCGGGTGAACACGCCGCCCATGGTCTCGATGCCCAGGGACAGAGGCGTCACATCCAGCAGCAGGATGTCCTGCACGTCGCCGGTGAGCACACCGCCCTGGATGGCGGCGCCGACAGCCACGCACTCGTCGGGGTTGATGCCCTTGAAGCCTTCCTTGCCGGTGATGGACTTGACGGCGTCCTGAACGGCGGGGATACGGGTGGAGCCGCCCACCAGCAGGACCTTTTGCAGGTCGGAAGCGGAGAG
>DVJG01000127.1 GCA_018710805.1 Candidatus Faecousia faecipullorum | reverse complement strand
AAGTAGTGGTCCCCGTCCAGGTAGTCCGTCAGGAAGCGGACGCCGCACTCCAGCGTCATGGTCAGGGCGCCCAGAGGCAGGGCCTTCCGCTCGTTTTCCGTCAGGCCGGGGCAGGCGGTGAGGAAGCCTCTGGTGAAGGTCCGGAAGAGCTCCAGGCTCATGGTCATCTTAGAGAGATCCTTTTCGTCCTCGGCGGCAGTAGCGGCGCCAAAGCGGATGGAATCGCCAAAGTCGTAGGCGCTGAGGCCGGGCATGGTGGTGTCCAGGTCAATGACGCACAGGGGCGTCCGGGTGGTCTCAGACAGCATGACGTTATTGAGCTTGGTGTCGTTATGGGTGACCCGCAGCGGCAGGTCTCCGGCGCGGAGCATGGCAGTGAGCTTGCCGCCTACTTCCTCATGAGAAAGGGCAAAATCGATTTCCGGCTGGACGTCCTTGGCTCTTCCCATGGGGTCCTTTTGAAGGACTTCCCGGAAAATGCGGTAGCGGTCCGGGGTGTTGTGGAAATTCTTGATGGTCTCATGCAGGGTCTCGGCAGGGAATCCCGCCAGCTGCTGCTGGAAGGTGCCGAAGGCAATGGCGCTCTGATAGAAGTCCTCGGCATTCTCAGGGGCTTGCAGGCAGATGCTGCCCTCAATGAAGTCGTAAACCCGCCAGTCGCTGTTTTCGCCCTCGTGGTACCAGGTCTTCCCGTCCACCGTGGGAATCAGGGTCAGAGCCCCGTTGGGGTCGGCGATCTGAGAATGGAGGTACTTGGTAACGGAAGCGATGTTCTCCTGGAGGCCCGCCACATCTGGGAACGCCCGGTTGGAGATTTTTTGCAGAATGTAGCGGCGGCCGGAGCTTGTGACCACCAGATAGGTCACATTAATGTGTCCGCAGCCGTAGCGCTCGCAGGAAACCGGAGCGCTGTCCAGCTGAAACTGGCTTAAAATATTCTGTAGTTCCATAGGTCTCTCCTTTTAGATCTCGTACCACTTGATCTCGTTGGCGGCGAGGTCCAGGGTGAAAGAACCCTTGTCGGTATACACGGTGGTAGACTGGGGCTCATAGGTGTTGTTGACCACGCAGTACTTGCCGTTCTTCACGAAGGCGTGGACCTCCACATTGTAGTTGGTGGAGTACCACTTATTCAGCTCCTGCTCAGCGTGGGCAGCCCAGAGAATGGCACGGTACAGGACGCGGCTGTTCTCGAAGGAGTAGGGCAGGCCGGAGATGTAGACGCTGCGGCCGTTGCCGAAGCCGTTGACCGCCATCTGGACTTCCTTATCCCGCTGGCAGAGAATCTGGGCGCTGGGCAGGGCGTAGATGCTCTTCTTGCCTTCGCCGAAGTCCACGTCTCCCTTGACGTCCGCCAGGATGAAGTGATTGGGAACCTGGTCCCAGTTATACTTGTCGTAGTTCAGGGTAAAGCCGGTTTCCTTCTCCACGCCCATAACGCTGCTCAGCTGCAGGTAGTGGCCCTGGTACTGGTGGCCCGCAGGCTCGCCAACGCCGATGAAGCCTCCGCCCCGATGGACAAAGCCCCGGATAGCTGCGCTGATGGCGGGGTCTTCCCACTCTTTTCCGCCGGTGTGGGCGGTATCGCCGTCACCGACGTTGATAATCACATCGATGCCGTCGAGAACCTTGGGGTCCTTGCGGATATCATCGAAGGAGATGAACTTCACATCGAAGGGAGCGCCGGACAGGGCCTCAATGACGCCTGCGTAGGAGTAGTTCTGCTTCTGATACAGGGCATGGTGCACCATATGGCAACCCCAGGCCCGCATCTTGCCCCAGCAGTTCAGAACCGCCACGGTCTTGACGCAGTAGGGCGTGGTGCCCTTGATATTTTCATAGAGCTCCCGGAACTCGTTGCACACGGACTCGATGTAGTCGATAAACTCAGGGAACTGCAGGGCCAGCTTCAGGTAGCCGCCGTAGCCGATACGGTCAATGGGCTTGCGCAGAATGGCCCGGCGGGCAGTGACCCAGTTCTCCTTGGCTTCCTTCACAGGGTCGCCGCCTTCATGGAAGGTATCCGGGAAGAAGTAGGGCAGGAACCGGCCTTCGGTGTACTTGACGCCGGGAATGTCAGAAATCAAGCGCAGGGTAGAGCCGTTGCCCACGGAGCCAACCACGGCGTCCATGCCGATGCTCTTCCACTCTTCCATGAAGGGCTCCATGCCGATCCAGTGGTCGCCCAGGAACATCATGGCTTCCAGCCCCAGCTCGTGGGTGATGTCCACCATTTCCTTGGCAAGCTTGGCCACTTCCCGGCGCTGGAAGGCCTGGAAGTCCTTGAACTCCTTGGAGGGAACCCGGTACTGGTTGTTGTAGTAGCCCTGGTCCACGATGAACTCGGGGCGGAACTTGTAGCCCACTTCCTTCTCAAACTGCTCCAGAATGTAAGGAGAGACGGAAGCGGAGTAGCCGTACCAGTCCACATACTTTTCCCGCTTCAGTTCGTCAAACATCAGGGTGAACTGATGGAAGAAGGTGGTGTAGCGGATTACGTTGACATAAGGATGGTCGGCAATGAACTTGCGCAGCCGCTCCATGGTGAACTTGTGGGTTTTGGGCTGGCGGACGTCGAAGGTGATCTGGTGCTCGAAGTTCTGCCAGTTGTTGGTCACGGCGTTGTACATATGCACCGGGTCCCAGATCAGGTAGGCCAGGAAAGCCACGGTGTACTCGTGGAACGCCTGGGGCTTGTCAATCACCACGCAGCCGGTTTCGGCATCATAGCGCCACTCGTCGCCGCTCAGGGGCTGGCCGGTGGTTCTGTCCATAACCTCCCACCAGCGCTTGCAGTCATCCCGGGTGTTGACTTCCATCAGCTCCGGAGAAATGCCCTGCATCAGCGGGATAGACAGCGCGCCCTCAGAGGCGGTGTGGAAACCGGTCATGATGTAGCACTGCTGCACTTCATCGGGGTTGGCCTTGGCCCAGGCGTTGTCCTTCCGGGTGGTGTAGTAGGTGGAGTAGATTTTTGCGTCCAGATCCTTCAGTTCTGCGGGGAAATCGGTGCCGTCGCAGTCGCGGATGGCATCGGCGCCCCAGCGCTTCATGATCTCCAGGGTCTCGGGGACCACGTCCAGGTCTGTGGGGATGGTAACACGACCATAGTGTTTCTGATCCATAGCATATCTCCTTGGAAAAATAAAGTTTCGGGAAAGGTATTTGATTGGAGGCGGCGGGCAAAGCAGACCCGTGCCACTGTAACTTGAGTATAGCAGAAACCGCGCTGGATTCCAAGTGTATGCTTGCTTCAATTTTTATTTGAATTGCTATTTTTAATTTTTTCTCTTTCCCCAACCCTTTCCCGGGGTTTTCAAGGTTTTTCCCCTGATTTCTTCAAGTTTCTTTTTGGCATATCCGAAAAATCCAAGATTATCTTTTAAAAACCAGCTTTTTAGGCAATCGCAATCACGAAACATTTTGCACAAAAAAGCATAGTCACAATTCAACACTGTGCACAAAGTTTCCCCCTGTCTTATTTACAAACCGCCTTATTTTCCGTATAATGAGGAAAATAAACGCCCCCGGAGGACTTCCTTATGAGCAATAAACAGTACATTCTGGCCCGCGATCCCTCCTTTCCCGATCTGGGAACCCAGGCCCAGCTGCAATTCGTCTATACCCCGCTCAGTCAGACCGGGGACAGCCAGCCCCTGCGGGCACGGCTTCTGTACATCACCACAGCAAAATACGGTCAGGACTGGTACAGCAACCCCCACACCCACGCCTTTTCCGAGCTTTTCTATGTCACCGGAGGCGAGGGCCGTTTTGCCGCCGGAAACCGCAGCTATCCCCTCCGGAAAGATGACCTGGTCATTATCAACCCCCACATCGCCCACACGGAGTTTTCCTCCGATGACGACCCTCTGGAATACATCGTTTTGGGCATTGAAGGCCTGCAGTTTTCCGAATCCGGCATGGTGCCTCTGGATCACCCGGGGGTCCACATCATCAACGCTTACCGCCAGGTGTCCGCATACATCCAGCTCCTTTTGGAGGAAATCCAGCAGGAACGGCTGGGAAATGACGCCGTTTGCCAGAATCTGCTGAACATCATTCTGATTCTCATTTTGCGCCACGGGGAAATCGACATCTCCATTACGCCGTCCCGGAACGTCAGCATGGAGTGCGCGTCCATTCGGACCTATATCGATAACCACTTTAAAGAGAGCGTGACCCTGGACACTCTGGCCGGCGTGGTCCATCAGAACAAGTATTACATTGCCCACGCCTTTAAAGACGCCTACGGCCTGTCCCCCATCAAGTATCTCATGCAGAAACGGGTGGAGGAAAGCCGTTACCTTTTGGCCACCACGGACAGCCCCATTGCGGAGATTGCCGCTATTACAGGGTTCTCCTCTGCCAGCCACTTCTCCCAGGCCTTCCGCCGCATTGCCGGAACCACCCCTAACGAATACCGCCGGGATATCCGGCAGGAAAAGGAATAATCCGGCTTTTTTCTTGCCTGCTTTTGGTGTTTACACAAAGTTCACACTCTTTTCAGACTTTTTTCCCATTTTTCTGTTACTATTATGTTAATTCTTGTAACAAATTGCAGGCAATCGGTTTTAGAATTTTTACAAAATTTTCCGAAACCTTTCCCGCCGTTTGTCGAGAATTAAGGCAAACGGGCAATGCCACGATTATTTAGGAGGTTCCCATGAATCGATCCATACGCATTCTGTCCCTGCTTCTGGCCACCGTTCTGCTTCTGGGCGGGATATCCCTGCCATTGAACGCAGAGGCTGCTTCTTCCAGCGAAATCCGTCAGCAGATCAACCAGCTTCAGAAGGAGAAGTCCGAGATCCAGGAGAAGATCAAAGAGGTTGAGGGACAGTACAAGGAAAACGAAAACGAGATTGCCGACATCATCGCAAAGAAGAATGTCATCGACCAGCAGGTCCAGCTTCTCTACGAACAGACCGAGAATCTCAACCAGCAGCTTTCTACATACAACATCCTCATCGCCGACAAGCAGGATGAACTGGACGCCGCCATGGAGCACTACCGGGGCATGAACGAAGAAAACCGGACCCGAATCCGGACCATGGAGGAAGAGGGCGAGATCAGCTACTGGGACGTGCTCTTCCGGTCCAAGAGCTTCTCCGACCTTTTGGACAGGCTCAGCATGGTGGAAGAGATTGCCGCCGCTGACAACCGGCACCTCAAAGAGCTCAGCGACGCCGCCCAGGCCGTGGAGGACGCCCAGAATGCCCTGGCCACCGAAAAAGAAGAGGTGGAAAAAGCCCGGGAAGAGCTGGACGCCACCCAGGCTGAGCTGGACGAAAAAAAGCAGGAGGCCGTAGACCTTCTGCAGGAGCTTCTCTCCAAAGCCGACGACCTGGAAGCCCTGAAGCTGGAATTCCAGGCTCAGGATGAGGAATTCCTGAAACAGATTGCCGCCAAGGAAGTGGAATTCTCCGCCGCCAAACAGGCGGAGTGGGAAGCCTACATGGCAACCTATGTTCCCCCCACCACGGCTCCCGTGGGCACCCCCGGCACCGGCGGCGGTGAAAGCGGCGGAAGCTCCGGCGGGTCCGGCAGCTCCGGAGGCAGCACTTCCGGAGGCGGCGGTGGCGGAACCTGGCTGATTCCCGTGGGCTATTCCGAAATCTCCTCCCCCTTCGGAAACCGTCCTTCTCCCACCGCAGGCGCCTCCACCTACCACCAGGGCGTTGACCTCCGGGCTCCCGCCGGCACCCCTGTGGTTGCCACCCGAGCCGGCATCGTGTCCTTCTCAGGCTACGGCTCCTCCGCAGGCAACTACGTCCAGATCAATCACCAGGACGGCTTCTCTTCCATTTACATGCACCTGAGCAGCCGCTCCGTCTCCACCGGACAGATCGTCTCCGCAGGCCAGCAGATCGGCGCTGTAGGCGCCACCGGCGTGGCAACGGGCAACCATCTGCACTTCGGCATCAGCTATAACGGTGTCTATGTGAACCCCTGCAATTATGTAAATCTCCGCTGAACAAAACCCTGGCAGTCTCAAGACTGCCAGGTTTTATCTTGTCAAAGCAGCCTCGCAGAGTTTGCCGCCTTTTGCGGCAAAGAAAGTCCAACAGGTTTTCTGCCGGGGCGCGTACCTGGCAGAAAACACTTCTCAGGCTGCAAGTGTGGAATTTGTCCCCCATGAGGGGACAAATTTTGCGCGCAGCAGACTGCCAGGTTTTCTTATCCTAATTTCACAAC
Organism: Candidatus Faecousia faecipullorum; assembly: GCA_018710805.1. Classification (GTDB taxonomy): domain Bacteria; phylum Bacillota; class Clostridia; order Oscillospirales; family Oscillospiraceae; genus Faecousia; species Faecousia faecipullorum. Next base: position 109 of record DVJG01000127.1, on the reverse strand, counting down.
AATGACGCCGTCCACCATGGCGATGGAATCCTTCGCCGGATAGGCGGGCATCTCTTTTACAATGGGGTCTGCTTCCAGAGCTTCCAGGGCGTCTCCCGTGACCACATTG
>DVJG01000126.1 GCA_018710805.1 Candidatus Faecousia faecipullorum | reverse complement strand
CTGGTTGGCACCACGGACACGGTAATGGAAGTCTTGGCCGCGGGAAATGTGGAGCCGGGCCATTCCACGGTGAAGCTGGCTACCGCTGGCCGTATCTGTGTGGTAACAGACCGGCCTGTGGATTCTCCCTTTATTTTCAACTACCGCCATGTGGTGCCGGGACTGTGGTATCCCGGAACGGCCACGGCCAGCTGCGCCGCCAGTTACCGCTGGTACCGGGATACCATTGGCCGGGAACCCTTTGCCCAGCTGAATATCCCCGCGGAGCAAATCGCTCCCGGCAGCGATGGGCTGATGTTCCATCCCTACCTGAACGGCGAACTAACCCCCTATAACGACCCTGATTTGAAGGGCAGCTACACCGGCATCAGCTCCATTCACACAACCGCCCACTTCACCCGGGCAACACTGGAAGGTGTTGCCATGAGCCTGAAGGACTGCCTGAACACGTTGAAGGGCCTGGGCGTGGAAATGAAGCGGGTGCGAATCATCGGAGGCGGCGCTAAGGGTGCCCTCTGGCGGCAGATTGTTGCGGACGTACTGGGCATTGAGATGCAAAAAGTGAAGGTGGACGATTCCTCCTTCGGCACCGCCATGCTGACAGCGGTTGGCATAGGCTGGTTTAAAAACTTTGCCGAGGCGGTGGAAACCTGCGTCCAGGTGGACTCCGTTTCTACGCCAAACCCGGAAAATAGGAAGATCTACGAAAACCTGTTCAAAAAATACAAAGCAGTCCATGACGCCCTGGCTCCCATCTACCAGGGCAAGCAGTGAGGAATGTTCAATGGAATGGATAAAGGAATTGGCTCGTGAAACAGCAGTTTCAGATCAGTGCCAGGTTCTGGTTGTCGGAGGCGGCTTTGCAGGCGTATCGGCGGCACTGGCGGCAGCCAGATGCGGCAAACGGGTCATCCTGCTGGAGCGGGAATATATGCTGGGAGGCTTAGGTACAGCCGGACTGATCACCATTTATCTGCCTATTTGCGACGGATTGGGGCATCAGGTCTGCTATGGCATGAACGATGAGTTCATTCGCCTGTCCGTTAAACATGGTTCCGAGGGGCGGTATCCTGCCCACTGGTTTACGCAGGCAACCGTGGAAGCGCGTAAAAACAAAATGCGCTTTATGGTGCAGTATAATCCCCATTTGCTGGCAATAGAGCTGGAGGCGCTGCTGCTTGACGCAGGGGTGGAGATCCTTTATGGGACCCTTGCCTGCGGCACAGTGCTGGAAAACAGAAGAATTACCGCTGTAATCGTGGAAAACAAATCCGGGCGGTCGGCAATTGCTGTGGACAGTGTGATCGATTGCACCGGAGATGCAGATATTGCAGCCATGTCCGGCGTGCCTACTTGTATCAATACGGATGGCAACCCTCTGGCGGCATGGTATTACCACATTACAGACGGACAGCTTCATCTGAATCAGTTTGGCCTGGCAGACGTACGCAACGATATGGAAGACCGAGAACAGACGCTTACCAGCAATCTGCGCATCTCCGGTCTTGACGCAAAGGAAGTCAGCCGGTTTGCTGCGGCTGCCCATCAGGCCATTGGCCAGGATGTGGAAGAGCGGAGAAAACGGGGGGCAGATACGGTCCCGGTGACTATTGCGACCATTCCCCAGCTGCGCATGACCCGCCGCATTCAGGGAGAGACTACCATATCTCAGACCATGCCGCCGGAGCAAATCAGCGACAGCGTGGGCCTTTATTCTGACTGGACAAAGCCAGGCCCGGTGTACGCACTTCCTCTGGGGGCAATGTACCATCACGCCGTTTCCAATTTACTGGTCGCAGGACGGTGCCTTTCAGCCGACCATGATATGTGGAATTTGACCCGGGTCATTCCGGTGTGCGTGGTCAGCGGCCAGGCGGCGGGTACAGCCTTTGGTATTGGAAAAGATGTGGATTCACTAGATATTACCCAGCTGCAAACAATGTTAAAAAAAGCCGGGGTGCGCCTTTATCCCCGGGAGATCTGTTAAAACAGGAGGAATTCTTATGGCATATCAACACTGGTCCTATGACACCCTGCACCGTCTTTGCATGGACGCATTTCAGAAATTCGGCTTTACGGAAGCTGAAGCGGATATTATTCAGGATGTTCTGCTGACTTCTGACCTGTACGGCATCGAGTCCCACGGTATGCAGCGGATGGTGCGCTACCACAAGTGCATTGAAAAGGGAATGATCGACATTCACGCGAAGCCTGAGGTGGTCTTCGAGACCCCCATTTCCGCCGTCATCGATGCCCACGAGGCTATGGGGCAGCTGGTGAGCCACAAGGCCATGGAAATGGCCATCGAGAAGGCCAAAGCCAACGGCGTTGGCATTGTCTCCGTGCGCAATTCCAACCACTACGGCATCGCGGGCTACTATGCCAAAATGGCCTGCAAGGAAGGCTTGATGGGTTTTAGCTGCACCAACAGCGAGGCTATCATGGTTCCCACCTTCGGGCGAAAGGCCATGCTGGGCAGCAATCCCATTGCCTGCGCCTTCCCTGCCGAGCCTTATGACTTCTTCTTCGACGCTTCCACCACCGTGGTCACCCGCGGCAAGCTGGAGATGTACAACAAGATGGAAAAGCCCCTGCCTGAGGGCTGGGCGCTGGATAAGGACGGTCACCCCTCCACCAATGCCCCCGACGTACTGGCAAACATCGTCGCGAAAAACGGCGGCGGCATCATGCCTCTGGGCGGCTCCACCGAGCAGTTAGGCAGCCACAAGGGCTACGGCTACGGCATGCTGTGCGAGATTTTCTCCTCCATCCTCTCCATGGGTGCTACCTCCAACTACTGCATGACCGGCGGCAAGGGCCAGATCTGCCACGGCTTCATGGCTATCAATCCCGCCTGCTTCGGTGATCCCGAAGCCATCAAGAAACACTTCTCCACCTACCTGCAGGAGCTCCGGGAATCCCCCAAGGCCGACGGCCATGACCGAATCTACACCCACGGCGAAAAGGAAATTGCCGCCATCGCTGACCGCAAGGCCAACGGCATTCCCGTCAACGACAACACCATGGTTGAGGTTTTGGACCTGTGCAACTATCTGGGATTGGACTTCGGCAGCTACTTCGGCGATTACCGTCCCCCTGTGAAGGAAGATGTGTTCAAGGGCAATTACTAAGCGGGAGAAAACTGCCATGATTTCCATTCCCTACGGCAAGACCCAAATAGATTGCGATTTTCCCTGCAAGGCAGTGCTGACCTCCCGGGTGGATCAGCTGAAAAGCCATTCTTCCGGCCGGGAATTGGTGGAGCGGGCCATGGAAAACCCCATTGGCTCGGAAAAACTGTCCAGGCTGGCGGTGGGCAAGAAAACCTGCACCATCATTATCTCCGACCACACCCGCCCTGTGCCCAGCCGGGATATTCTGCCTCCAATGCTGTGCCAGCTGCGGGAAGGTAACCCGGATATTGCCGTCACTTTGCTGGTAGCCACCGGCTTTCACCGCCCCACTACCACCGCGGAGTTGGAAAACAA